>NZ_LYSO01000018.1:0-87085 GCF_001728935.1 Pseudomonas sp. AP42 | reverse complement strand
ACCTAAACAACGGATATGTACCCGGTCCAACTGTGTTGACTGTTAGGCCGCCTTCGCGAGCAAGCCCGCTCCCACAGTAGGATCGTTGGGGTGTCAGGTAGATAGCCGCCGGTTGGCAGGCCGCCATCGCAGGCAAGCCAGCTCCCACATGGGCAAACCTCAGCCCCGCTGCGCCTCTGCCTCTTCATGGGCATGACGCAGCCGCTCACGGCTGTTGGTCAAATGCAGGCGCATGGCCGCACGTGCCGCATCCGAATCCTGGCGGGCAATCGCCTCATAGATTTCTTCGTGTTCGCGGCTCAAGCGGCTCATGTAGTGCTGTTGATCATCATGGGCCAGACGCGCCGAATTCAGGCGGGTACGCGGAATGATGCTGGTGCCCAGGTGGGTCATGATGTCGGTGAAGTAGCGGTTACCGGTAGACAGTGCAATTTCCAGATGAAAGGCAAAATCCGACGCCACCGCATCGCCAGCGTGGGCCGCACTTTCATTCAAGGCATCGAGGGCCGCACGCATGGCCGCCAACTGCTCATCGCTGCGACGCAAGGCCGCAAGGCCCGCAGACTCCACTTCCAGGCTGATACGCAACTCCAGAATCGCCAGCACATCACGCAAGGTCACCACGGTGGCCGGGTCTATGCGGAAACCGCTGGGGCTTGGCGTGTCCAGCACGAAGGTGCCGATACCGTGGCGAGTCTCGACCTGCCCTGCCGCCTGCAACCGCGAGATGGCTTCGCGCACCACCGTACGGCTGACGCCATGGGCGTCCATGATCGCCGACTCGGTGGGCAACTTGTCGCCGCGTTTGAGCTGGCCATCGCGGATCTGCTCGGACAACACCGTGACCAATTCCTGGGCAAGGCTGCGGCGCTTGCGGGGAAGACGTGGGGCGGCGCTGGCGTTTTCCATGATGAACCATCTTTCTCGACGAACTAAAGACCGCATCATAGCCCATGGTGGTTGTACGATCACCGTTCTGGCGCGACTTTCATCCATATCCTTCACGCAAAAAAAATGCCCCGACAGCTGTCGAGGCATTTTTCAGATGGGTCTGTAAGCGAAATCCGCCTACTTCACCACTTTCAAGCTTGGCCGACCGCTAGGGCGCGGCGGCTCGGCATCCGGTGGCGGTACATCATCACCGTCTTCGCCTTCGATCGTTTCGTCATCCTCTAAAGGCGACTCCAGATCGAACACCATGCCCTGGCCATTTTCCCGAGCGTAGATCCCGAGGATGGCACCGATGGGCACGAACAGCGTATGGGGCACACCGCCGAAACGCCCTTCGAAGCTCACCGCTTCGTTGTCCATGTGCAGGTGGCGCACGGCACTGGGCGATACGTTCAGCACAATTTGCCCGTCACTGGCAAAACCCTGGGGTACCTGAACCGCAGGAAATTCGGAATTGACCAGCATGTGCGGGGTGCAATCGTTGTCCACAATCCACTCATAGAGCGCGCGGACCAGGTAAGGTCGACTGGAGTTCATCAACGGCTCCTTAAGCCTTAGCGCATATCGCGTTCGGCGCCAGACAGACTCGCCTGGAAAGCCTCACGCGCAAACTGGCGCTCCATGTAATCAAGCAACGGCTTGGCCGGCCGTGGCAGTTCAATGCCCAGAATCGGCAAGCGCCAGAGTATGGGTAATAGGCAGCAATCCACCAAGCTTTGTTCCTCACTGAGGAAAAAAGGTTTATCGGCGAACAACGGCGAAACGCCGGTCAGGCTCTCGCGCAATTCCTTGCGCGCCTGCACACGAGCGGCTTCTTTGGAACGCGAATCCAGGATCACATCCACCAACCCGCACCAGTCACGCTGGATCCGATGGATCAGCAGGCGGCTGTTGGCACGCGCCACCGGGTACACCGGCAGCAAAGGCGGATGAGGGTAACGCTCATCCAGGTATTCCATCACCACGGTCGACTCCCACAACGCCAGGTCACGATCGACCAGGGTGGGCAAGCTGCCGTAAGGGTTCACTTCGATCAGCTTCGGCGGCTGACGGCCCGCCTCCACACTGATGATCTCGGCGCTGACACCCTTCTCTGCGAGCACGATGCGTACTCGGTGGGAATAGTGGTCGGCGGGGTCGGAGTAACAGGCCAACCGGTTGGTCACGCCCATGGCGGTCCTCCTCGCTTGTTGAAATTATCGAAAGCTCAAAAACGAGCGCGCCCAGAAAGCATCCCTGTAACGACCGGTTCAAACCGGCGCTACGTGTTCAGAGATGCCGCTGGGCGCGCAAGATTAACAGCAATTGCTTACGGTTGGATCAATGCACATCCTTCCAGTATTCACGCTTGAGCAAATAAGCGAATACGAAGAAGAAAGCCAGGTACAGCAAGACGTAGGTACCAATGCGCTGATGCTGCAGTTTGACCGGGTTGGCCGAGTAGGCCAGGAAGGTCACCAGGTTCTTGACCTTCTCGTCGAACTGCTCTTCGTTCAGCGTACCGGTCTTGGGCACGATGGTCAGTTGATCGCACGCTTCATGGGTCAGCGGCGTGCCGGTCAACGGATCATATTGCTTCTTGCCGTTTTCAACGACCTGAACCTGCTTGCATCCTACCACTTGGCGCCCCTGCAGGCCGACCAGAACGTTCGGCATGCCGACGTTCGGGAAGACTTTGTTGTTCACGCCATAGGGGCGCGCAGGGTCTTCGTAGAAGGACTTGAGGTAACCGTAGAGCCAGTCGGTACCGCGTACCCGGGCCACCAGGGTGAGGTCGGGCGGTGCGGCGCCGAACCAGGTCTTGGCGTCGGCCGGCTGCATGCCGATGTTCATGTGGTCGCCGATCTTGGCACCCGTGAACACCGCGTGGCTGAGCATCACTTCATGGGGAATGCCCAGGTCATCGGCAACGCGCTCATACCGTTGGAACTTGGCGCTGTGGCACCCCATGCAGTAGTTGGTGAATGTACGCAGCCCATCCTGCATGGCGGCTTTGTCAGACACATCGATATCGACTTTTTCCAACTCCGCGCCATGCTCGGCAGCGAAGGACAGTAGCGGCAGCGCCGCAAGCACGAATGCAACGAGTAATTTTTTCATCAGCCAGTCACCCTTTCCGGAACCGGTTTGGTCTTCTCGAGCCGGGTATAGAACGGCATCAGAATAAAGTAGGCGAAGTACAGGAAGGTGCAGACCTGCGACAGCAACGTCCGCTCAGGGGTAGGCGCCAATACGCCCAACACACCCAGGATCACGAACGAAATGCAAAACACCCACAGCCAGATCTTGCTCAGCCAGCCTTTGTAGCGCATCGACTTGACCGGGCTACGGTCGAGCCAAGGCAGCACGAACAGCACCGCGATGGCCGCGCCCATGGCGATCACGCCCATGAGTTTGTCGGGGATCGCGCGCAAGATCGCGTAGAACGGCGTGAAGTACCAGACCGGGGCAATGTGCTCAGGTGTCTTGAAGGCGTTGGCCTGTTCGAAGTTAGGCTTCTCCAGGAAATAACCACCCATCTCCGGGAAAAAGAACACGATCGAGCAGAACACAAACAGGAACACCACTACGCCGACAATGTCTTTCACGGTGTAGTACGGGTGGAACGGAATGCCATCCAGCGGGATGCCGTTCTCGTCCTTGTGCTTCTTGATGTCCACGCCATCCGGGTTGTTGGAACCCACTTCGTGCAGCGCCAGGATGTGCAGTACTACCAAGCCCAAGATCACGATCGGCAAGGCCACCACGTGCAAGGCGAAGAAGCGGTTCAGGGTGATGCCGGAGATCAGGTAGTCACCACGAATCCACTGGGTCAGGTCGTTGCCGATCACCGGGATTGCGCCGAACAGCGAGATGATCACCTGGGCCCCCCAGTACGACATCTGGCCCCAAGGCAGCAGGTAGCCCATGAACGCTTCGGCCATCAGCGCCAGATAGATCAACATGCCGAAGACCCACACCAGCTCACGAGGCTTCTGGTACGAGCCGTAGAGCAGGCCGCGGAACATGTGCAGGTAGACGACGATAAAGAACGCCGACGCGCCGGTGGAGTGCAGCAGGCGCAGGATCGAGCCGTACTCGACGTCACGCATGATGTATTCGACAGAAGCAAACGCTTCTTCCGCCGACGGCGTGTAGCTCATCGTCAACCACACGCCAGTGACGATCTGGTTGACCAGCACCAACAGGGCCAGGGAGCCGAAGAAGTAGAAGAAGTTGAAGTTTTTCGGCGCGTAATATTTGCTGAGATGGTCTTCCCACATTTTAGTGGCGGGGAAGCGCGCATCCACCCAATCCATGAACTTGCTCATCACGCGTTCTCCTTGTCGAGGCCAATGACAATGATGTCGTCAGATTCGTAATTGTGAGGAGGAACCGGCAGGTTCAGGGGCGCGGGCTGGGATTTGTAAACGCGGCCAGCGAGGTCATAGTGGGAACCGTGGCACGGGCAGAAATAACCGCCGACCCAGTCTTTGCCCAAGTCGACAGGCGCCACTTCCGGGCGGAAGGTAGGTGAGCAACCCAGGTGGGTACACAGACCAACCAGCAGCAGAATCTCTGGCTTGATCGAACGCGCTTCGTTCTTGGCGTAGGCGGGCTGGTCGGACTTTTCGGATGTCGGGTCAGATAACTGGCCTTCGATCTTCTTCAAATTCCCCAGGATTTCCTCGGTACGACGAACAATGAAAACCGGCTGGCCGCGCCATTCAGCAATCATCTGCTGGCCTGGCTCGATCTTGCTGACATTCACCTTCACCGGTGCACCTGCGGCTTTCGCCTTGGCACTGGGAAACCATGACCCCACGAACGGGACCGCAGCCCCCACCGCTCCTGCAGCACCCACCACGGATGTGGCTGCTACCAAGAAGCGACGCCGGCCTGCATTCACGCCGTCATTGCTCATTCAGTCCTCTCCCATCAGCTTTTTGGCCTGTTAAATCAGGCGTCTACTAAGTGTTGAATCTTTACTTATAAAAATTTTGACGGATGGTAATGAAAAGCCCCACGTATGACAAGGGAATTGCCCGGAGCTCCGCCTCCAGGCCTTGTAGTATAGGGGGTCTACGGATGTGGCAAGTTGTCACGGCGAAAAATGTGCATAAATCGCAGGCAATAAAAAACGCCCAGCTCCGTAAGGAGGCTGGGCGTTTTTGTGGAACGTAAAGCGAATTAACGCTTCGAGTACTGCGGACGCTTACGCGCTTTACGCAGACCGACTTTCTTACGTTCAACTTCACGAGCATCGCGAGTCACGAAGCCAGCTTTGCGCAGAGCGCCACGCAGGGTTTCGTCGTACTGCATCAGAGCGCGAGTGATACCGTGGCGGATTGCGCCAGCTTGACCACTTACACCGCCACCGATAACGGTGACGTAGATGTCGAACTTTTCAACGGTCTCGGTCAATTCCAGCGGCTGACGAACTACCATGCGGGCAGTTTCGCGACCGAAGAAGTTGTCCAGGGAGCGGTTGTTGATCGAGATGTTACCAGTGCCCGGACGCAGGAAAACGCGTGCGGTTGCGGTTTTGCGACGGCCAGTGCCGTAATTTTGAGTCGCCGACATAATGAACTATTCCGTTAAAACTTCAGTTCTTGGGGCTGCTGAGCAGCATGAGGGTGTACAGCGCCCGCATAGACTTTCAGCTTGCGAAACATATCGCGACCCAGTGGGCCCTTAGGCAGCATGCCTTTGACCGCGATTTCGATCGGGGCTTCAGGCTTCTTGGCAATCAGGCCTTCGAAGTTGGAAGACTTGATACCGCCTGGGAAACCGGAGTGACGGTAGTACATTTTGTCGCTTGCTTTGTTGCCGGTTACACGAACCTGCTCAGCGTTGATGATGACGATGTAGTCGCCGGTATCAACGTGCGGGGTGTATTCAGGCTTGTGCTTGCCACGCAGACGGCTGGCGACTTCAGTGGCCAGACGACCCAGGGTCTGACCAGCGGCGTCGACGACAAACCAGTCGCGCTGAACTGTTTCCGGTTTTGCAGTAAAAGTTGTCATTCTTTAATAGCCTCAGGGGCCGCCTGTAAATTTAGACGGCGGATCTTACTGAATAGTGCGTACTTTGACAAGGTCAAAGGCAGCCGGATACAGACGCTATCGGGGGCTCGGGTCGGCGCGTCCGTTCAACGGCAAGATTCTTCGGCAGGCGGCGCATCACTTCCACTGCAGAAAGAGGTGGGCAATTATGCAGATTGCGAAAAAAAATTCAACCTGCTTTTATGATTGTTTTCCCCCGAAGGAGTACCCGATGGATTACCGACAGCTGGGCCGCACCGATCTGAATGTCAGCGCGATCGCGTTGGGCACCATGACCTGGGGCGAGCAGAACAGCGAGGCAGAGGCCTTCGCGCAGATCGAACGGGCCAAGGCCGCGGGGATCAACTTCCTCGACACCGCAGAAATGTACCCGGTACCGCCCAAGGCCGACACCTACGCCACCACCGAACGCTACATTGGCAACTACTTCAAAAGCCGTGGCGACCGCGCCGACTGGGTGCTTGCCAGCAAGATCGCCGGCCCCGGCAACACCATCGACTATATCCGCGATGGCTACCTGCGCCACAACCGCAAGCACATCGGCGCAGCCCTCGACGCCAGCCTCAAGCGCCTGCAGACCGACTGGATCGACCTCTACCAACTGCACTGGCCGGAGCGCAGCACCAACTTCTTCGGCCAGTTGAGCTACAAGCACAAGGACGAAGACGACCTCACCCCACTGGAGGAAACGCTCGAAGCCCTGGACGAACAGGTGAAGGCCGGCAAGATCCGCCACATTGGCCTGTCCAACGAAACGCCGTGGGGCACCATGAAGTTCCTCGCCCTGGCCGAAGCCCGCGGCTGGCCGCGTGCAGTGTCGATCCAGAACCCCTACAACCTGCTCAACCGCAGCTTTGAAGTGGGCCTGGCGGAGGTTGCCATTCGTGAACAATGCGGCTTGCTGGCCTATTCGCCTTTGGCGTTCGGCATGCTCAGTGGCAAGTACGAGAATGGCGCACGCCCGGCCAAGGCGCGCCTGACCGAGTACAGCCGCTTCAGCCGTTACTTCAACCCGCAGTCGGAAGCGGCGTGCAGCCGCTATGTGGCTCTTGCGCGGGAACATGGCCTGGACCCGGCGCAGATGGCGCTGGCCTTTGTGACACAGCAGCCGTTTGTGACCAGCAATATTATTGGGGCCACGACGCTGGAGCAGCTGGATAGCAATATTGCCAGTGCCGATCTGAAATTGTCCAAAGAAGTGTTGGAAGGGATTGAGGCGATTCAGAAGGATCATCCAAACCCAGCACCTTGATTGATCCTTAGACCGCTATCGCAGGCAAGCCAGCTCCCACATTTTGATGTGTGAATACCGTCAAATGTGGGAGCTGGCTTGCCTGCGATGAGGCCATCAAGAGCACCAAACAATCAAAGTGCCCGCGCAATGATCTCCTTCATGATCTCATTGGTCCCCGCATAAATGCGCTGCACCCGCGCATCCGCCCAGGCCCGGGCAATCGGGTATTCCCACATGAACCCGTAACCGCCATGCAACTGCACGCACTCATCGAGCACCTTGCATTGCAGGTCTGTGGCCCAGTACTTGGCCATCGCTGCGGTAGGCACGTCCAGCTTGCCGTCCAGGTGCATAGCCATGCACTTGTCCACAAAAACACGGCCGATCTGAATCTCGGTAGCCATCTCCGCCAGCTTGAAGCGGGTGTTCTGGAAATCGGCAATCGCCTTGCCGAACGCCTTGCGCTCACGGGTGTAGTCCAGGGTCCACTGCAACGCCGCTTCGGCTGAGGACAGTGCGCCAATTGCAACAGTCAGGCGTTCTTGCGGCAGCTCCTGCATCAGGTAGGCAAAGCCCATGCCCGCCTGGCCCAGCAGGTTTTCCTTGGGCACGCGCACGTCCTGGAAGAACAGCTCCGAGGTGTCCTGGGCCTTCATGCCGACTTTCTCCAGGCGCTTGCCCTTGTCGAAGCCCGGCGTGTCGGCTTCCATCAGGAACAGGCTGGTGCCCTTGGCGCCGGCCTTGGGGTCGGTCTTGGCAACGACGATCACCAGATCGGCCAGGTAGCCATTGGTGATAAAGGTCTTGGAGCCGTTGATCACGTACTCATCACCGTCCAGCACCGCGGTGGTCTTGACCCCTTGCAAGTCGGAACCAGCGCCCGGCTCGGTCATGGCAATGGCCGTGACCATCTCCCCGGAGATCAATTTGGGCAGGTACTTGTGCTTCAGCGCTTCACTGCCGTAATGCAGGATGTACGGCGCGACGATATCCGAATGCAGGGAAAAGCCGATGCCGGTCAAACCCAGGCGGCTGACCTCTTCGATCACCACCGCGCTGTAGAGAAAATCCGCGCCCAGACCGCCATATTCCTCTGGCAGATGGGAACACAACATGCCCGCCTCCCCCGCCTGGTTCCACAGGTTACGGTCGATATAGCCCTGCTTTTCCCATTGCCCATGGAAGGGCACGGCGTGCTTTTCGAGGAAGGTGCGCACGCTCTCACGGAAGAGTTCGTGCTCCGAGCTGAACAAGGTTCTGGGGATCATGGGTCACCTGTGTGGATTGTCGGACAAGGACGAGCCCACAGAGCCTATGCCCCGAAGGCGTCACGGGACACTGGACACATGCGACAAAAAATAAGACGATCCAGCCGTCTGGTGACCACTTTCCCCTATAAGAATAAATGAAATTATGTCTAACCAAATCTCCACGCCGTTGCGGCGCGTCAGCATTTTGGCCATTGATCGGGTATTCGCTTCCACCCTCATGCAAGCCAAGGATTTCTTCCATCTCGCCAGCCTGCGCCATGGCAAACAGCAAGGCCTGGGCCTGACCCCAGGGTTCGAAACGCGCCTGGTCAGCCCCGACGGCCAGTCCGTGCGCAGCTTCAGCGATGTGATCATGCCGGTGGACGGCGGTCTCGAAGACGCCGACATCATCGTGCTGCCGGCCTTCTGGGACGACTTCGATGTGTTGTGCACCCGCTACCCCCAGGTGCTGCCGTGGCTGCGCGAACAACACGCCCGCGGGGCTGTGCTGTGCGGCGAGGCCACCGGGGTGTTCTGGCTGGCCGAAGCCGGGCTGCTCGATGGCAAGGAGGCGACCACCTACTGGCGCTTCTTCAATGCCTTCAGCGAGCGCTTCCCCAAGGTGCAGCTCAATCAGGACAAGCACCTCACAGACGCCGACAACCTGTATTGCGCCGGCGGCACCACCTCGGCCTGCGACCTTTATATTTACCTGATCGAACGCTTTTGCGGCGCCAACATCGCCCAGGCCGTGGCCCGCGACATTCTCTATGAGGTGCAGCGCAACTATTCACCGGGGCGGATCGGGTTTGGCGGGCAGAAGCTGCATCAGGATGTGATCATCCTGCAGATCCAGCATTGGCTTGAAGAGCACTTTGCCGACAAGTTCCGCTTTGAAGACGTCGCCCGGGAACACGGCATGAGCATCCGCAACTTCATGCGCCGCTTCCAGACCGCCACCGGTGACAAGCCGCTGCATTACCTGCAACGCCTGCGCATCGAGACCGCCAAGGGCCTGCTCTCGGGCAGCCGCAAGAGCATCAAGACCATCAGTTATGAGGTGGGTTACGACGATGCGAGTTTCTTTGCGCGGTTGTTCAGGCAGCACACGGAGTTGTCGCCCAACCAGTACAGGCAGCAATTCCAGCAAGCCGCCTGACCCAGGCTGAACGCGGTAAAAAAATGTGGGAGCGGGCTTGCTCGCGAATGCGGACTGTCAGTCGACTTATTCATCAGCTGACAGATCTCATTCGCGAGCAAGCCCGCTCCCACATTTGACTTATAGCGTGCTTAAGGCTTGTGCCCGCGCGACAGGAACTCGTGGGACTGCATTTCCAGCAGGCGGCTCAGGGTGCGCTGGAATTCGAAGTTCAAGCGGCCGCCGGTATAGAGGTCCTTGAGTTCGACTTCCGCCGAAATGATCAGCTTGACGTTACGGTCGTAGAACTCATCGACCATGTTGATAAACCGTCGCGCGATATCGTCGGTGGTCACGCCCATCTGCTCCACACCACTCAAGATCACGGCGTGGAAAATCTTGCCCAGCTCGATGTAATCGTTCTGGCTACGCGGCCCATCGCACAGTTGGCGGAAATCGAACCAGGCCACGTCATCGCAGGTGCGCAGCGCGATGATCTCGCGGTTCTCGATCATCAGCTTGTCGTTTTCCACCGCCTGGGTGCATTCCGGTGTCAGCGCACGGAAGCTTTTCTTCAGGCTTTCGTGTGCGGCTTCGTTGAGCGGGAAGTGGAACAGCTCGGCTTGCTCCAGGTGACGCAGGCGGTAGTCGACGCCGCTGTCGACGTTGACGATATCGGTGTTCTGCTTGATCAGCGCAATGGCCGGCAGGAAGCGCGCACGTTGCAGGCCATCCTTGTACAGGCCATCGGGCACGATGTTCGACGTGGCCACCAGGGTCACACCGTTTTTGAACAGTTCTTCCATCAGCGTGCCAAGGATCATGGCGTCGGTAATGTCGGAGACGAAGAACTCATCGAAGCAGATCACCCGGGCTTCTTGGGAGAAACGCTTGGCAATGATGGTCAGTGGGTTTTTCTCGCCCGGCAGGGTCTTCATCTCTTCGTGCACGCGCTTCATGAAGCGGTGGAAGTGCGTACGTACCTTTTCCTTGAACGGCAGCGCTTCAAAGAAGGTGTCTACCAGGTAAGTCTTGCCCCGGCCCACGCCGCCCCAGAAATACAGGCCCTTGACCGGCGTGTGGTCTTTTTTGCCAAACAGCTTGCTGAACATCCCTGGCTTGCTTTGCGACGCGGCCACGAGGTCCTCGTACAGGCGCTGCAAATGACGCACGGCATTTTCCTGAGCCGCGTCGTGGAAGAACTCGGGGCGTTTCAGATCAGCTTGATATCGTTCTAGGGGCGTCATAATTTCGTTAGCAAGGCAACAAAAACGGGCCGACACTGTAACGACGGCCCCGGATAATGGCAATCAACCCTTGGTCGGGTTAATCCTCGATTGGGGCTAACGCAGCGCGCAAGGCTTCGATGGCCGCGTCACGCGAAGCTTGGTCGGCGTACTCGGCGCTGTCAGCGACTGCGGCGCCATCCAGCCATACGCTGAAGCTCAAAGCCTCGGCGCGTACGTCCAGCGCATCACCACTTTGCAGTTGCTTGGTCACCGCGCCGGCCGCTTTGCCATCGGCAAAGTTGCGCGACAGCAGCAGTTGCTCGCCATCAGCGGCCAGCAGGCGGAAGCGGAAGCTGCCGTCAGCTTCACGGAAGCTCACAAACCGCGCAGCCTTTGCCGCTTTCTTCTTGGTAGCGACTGGCGCCGCCGCCTGGTTGACGAACGAACGCAGGCCCACCGCTTCACGCAGCTCGGCCAGGAACGGTGCCGCCACAGCGCGGGCCTTCTTGGCGCCGACCTGCAGCAGGTCTTCCATGTCCGATGGGCGCGACATCAGTTGGTGGTAACGCTCGCGCGCTTCGCCGAGCTGGCCGTCGAGCAGTTGGAACAGACGGTTCTTCGCCTCGCCCCAGCCCAGGCCTTCTAACAACTGGCCACGGAATTCGGCTTCCTGGGCCTTGGTCGCGAACGCCTGGTACAGGGTGAACAGGTGCGAATTGTCCGGGTCCTTGGCTTCGCCTGGGGCGCGCGAGTCGGTGACGATCCGCGAGATCGCGTCCTTCATGTCCTTGGCGCTGGTGAACAACGGGATGGTGTTGTCGTAGCTCTTGGACATCTTGCGGCCATCCAGGCCCGGCAAGGTGGCGACGCTTTCTTCGATCAGCGCTTCGGGCATGGTGAAGAATTCTTTACCGTTGCCGAACAGGTGGTTGAAGCGCTGGCCGATGTCGCGGGCCATTTCCACGTGCTGGATCTGGTCGCGGCCCACCGGCACCTTGTGCGCGTTGAACATCAGGATGTCCGCCGCCATCAGCACCGGGTAGCTGTACAGGCCCATGCTGATGCCCGCATCCGGGTCTTCACCGTTTTCGACGTTCTTGTCTACCGAGGCCTTGTAGGCATGGGCGCGGTTGAGCAGGCCCTTGGCGGCAACACAGGTGAGCAGCCAGGTCAGCTCCGGAATTTCCGGGATGTCCGACTGGCGGTAGAACGTTACCCGGTTCACATCCAGGCCGCCGGCCAGCCAGGTCGCGGCGATTTCCATACGCGAGCGCTGGATGCGCTGCGGATCATCGCATTTGATGAGGGCGTGGTAGTCGGCCAGGAAGTAGAAGGAGTCGGCATTCGCGTCTTCGCTGGCGAGGATCGCCGGGCGAATCGCACCGGCGTAGTTGCCCAGGTGCGGCGTGCCGGTGGTGGTGATGCCGGTGAGGATACGGGTACGGGTCGTCATGGGTGATCGCTTGTCATCAATTCGAAAGACGTGGCAGCACCAGATCCTTGAGATCGGTCAGCTTGCCATGAAAAAAGTGTCCGCATTCTGCCACTTTCAGCAGCTCATGGGGGCGTTTCAGGGCGGCGGACCAGGCGTAGACGAGTTGCGGGTCCACAACTTCATCGGTTTCCGGCTGGATCAGGGTCAACGGGCAGCCTTGGGGCAGCACGTCCGACTCGCCCAGGCGCATCACCGCCGCAGCCACCATGAACAGGTGTGCGAGCTTCTCGCCCTTGGCTTCCAGACGCCCGCCGAGACTGGCAGCCACGTAACCGCCGAAGGAAAAACCCAGCAAGGTGATCGGCAGGTCCGGGTGCTTTTCCCGCAACCAGGTGGCGGCCGCTTCAGCATCGTCAACTTCACCGCTGGCCATATCGTGAGTACCGGCACTGGCACCGACGCCCCGGTAATTGAAACGCAAAGTAATCAAACCCGCGTCGCGGGCGGTGCGTTGCAAGGTCGATACGACTTTATTGAGCATGGTCCCGCCCTGCACCGGGTTAGGGTGGCAAACCAGCGCCAGGCCACGTGGTTCGGGGTGATCCAGGTACAAGGCTTCCAATTGGCCCACCGGGCCATCGATCAAAACGGGGGTTTCACGCATGAGCAAGGATGAACTCCGTGACCTCTCAAGGGGTCGACTCGTCTAGCTAAAAGTCTGTGCATGGCATCATTGCGAGCTTAATCGCGGTATACAGCGCAGGTTTGAGCCGTTAACGTAAAGCAAAGCCGTTTATAGAGGAAGGACTCGTGGAACACTCGCTCTTAGTTTGGTTGTTGCCGACTCTTGCCCTGGTTGCCGGTGTCGCCATTGGTTTCCTGGTTGCCCGCCTGCTGCCGAATGCCGCGCCTAACCGCACGCAGCGTCAGCTGGATGACATTCAGGAACGTTTTGACAGTTATCAGAACGAGGTTGTTACCCACTTCAACAGCACCGCGACCCTGGTCAAGAAGCTCACCCAGAGCTACCAGGAAGTACAGGATCACCTCGCCGATGGCGCTAACCGCCTGGCCCTCGACGACATCACCCGCCAGCGCCTGCTGGCCGCGCTGCATTCCGATGCACCGCAAACCCCACGGGAACGCCTGACCCCGCCACGGGAAAACCAGGAGCCACCACGGGACTACGCGCCAAAAACGCCGAACGCTCCAGGCATGTTGGATGAGCATTACGGCTTGAAGAAGTAAGTCATCTTCGAGCAATAAAAAAGCCCGGCTGATCGATGATCAGCCGGGCTTTTTTGTTGGGTGCCTGAACCACCAGACAACCCCGTCCCCTGTGGGAGCTGGCTTGCCTGCGATAGCGGTGTGCCCGTTGACACACCTGCCTCAGACACTCCGCCATCGCGGGCAAGCCCGGCTCCCACATTGAGCGAGCAGGCACTCAAGTGGGTTGTTGTTCCTGCAACCGACCACCGTCAATGCGCACATGCCGACCATGGAAACGCTTGAGGCTGCTGCGGTGGCCGACGCTGACGATGCTCAACCCCGGCAATTGATCGATCAACGCCTGGTACAAGGTTGCCTCGTCTTCTTCATCCATCGCCGAGGTTGCCTCATCCATGTACAGCCATTGCGGTGCAAACAACAACGCACGGGCAAAGGCCAGGCGTTGTTGTTCGCCGGGCGAGAGCATGCGTTGCCAGTGGTTGGCTTCATCCAGGCGATTGACCAGATGGGGCAGGCGACAGGTTTCCAGCACCTGTGCATAACGTTCTGGTGCATAGACGCTGTCGTCCTGTGGATAACTCAACACGGCCTTGAGCGTACCAATCGGCAAATAAGGCTTTTGCGGCAGGAACAGGTAGCGCGTCGCCGGCAGGCGAATGCTGCCATGCCCGGCCGGCCACAGATGCCCCATCGCCCGCAGCAACGTGCTCTTGCCGCTGCCGGAACGCCCGCTGAGCATGACGCGCTGACCAGGCTCCACGGTCATGTCGGCGTCAGTGAGCAAATGGCGGCCATCGGCCAGGTCCATGCCCAGGTCTTTGATTACCAGGCGCTCGCCTTCAGGGCGCACGTCGATCGCCGGCGTGCGTTGCTCGTTGTCGCTCATGGCTTGCTGGAAACTCAGCAGACGGTCGCTGGTGGCGCGCCATGTCGCCAGCTCCGAATAGGCGTTGATAAACCAGCTGAAGTTCTCTTGTACGTTGCCGAACGCCGAGTTGATTTGCATCAGCTCGCCCAGCTCGATCTTGCCGGTGAAGTAGCGCGGCGCGGCGACGATAAACGGGAAGATGATTGCGATCTGGCTGTAGCCGGCGGTGAAAAAGGTCAGGCGCTTGGACACTTTCATGATGTCCCAGAAGTTCTGCCAGACCTTGCCGAAGCGCGAACTCAGGCGTTGCCTTTCATTCGGCTCGCCGTTGTACAAGGCGATACTTTCGGCATTCTCACGCACCCGCACCATGGAAAAACGCAGGTCCGCCTCAAAGCGTTGTTGCTGGTTGCTCAGGCCAATCAAGCGCCGGCCGATCAGGTGCGTCAGCCAACTGCCCACGGCGGCGTACAGCAACGCACACCAGAACATATAGCCGGGGATGGTGACGCCGAACACCTCGATGCTGCCCGAGACGCCCCACAGGATGATCGAGAATGACACCAGGCTGACCACGTTGCGCAGCAACCCCAGGCCCAGGCTCAAGGTGCCGGACGTGAAGTTGTTGAGGTCTTCGGAGATCCGCTGGTCCGGGTTGTCGGTGTAGCCGCCCTGCTCCAGCTGGTAGTAATTCTTGTGGGCGAGCCACCGGCTGAAGTGTTTTTCGGTGAGCCAGGCGCGCCAGCGGATCGTCAGCATCTGGGTCAGGTAAAGGCGGTACACCGCACCGAGTATCGCCACCGCCGCGATCCCGCCGAAATAGCCGATCAGTTGCCAGAAGGCCGCGGTGTCCTTCTTCTCCAAGGCGTTGTAGAAGTCCTTGTACCAGTGGTTGATCCACACGGAGATCGCCACGCTGAACAGCGACAGGCCAATCACTGCGGCCAGCAACAGCCAGGCCCTGCCCTTCTCTTCGCTGCGCCAATAGGGTGTGATCATGGCCCAGGTTCGGCGGAAGAATTGCCCACGCACCGCATCGTTGACCGCGCGGTATTCAGCGTTCTGATTCATCGTTCAGGCTCGGTAGGAAAAAAGTGACAGGCGTTTGAACCGATCATAGGTGATCGGTTCGTGCGTCCGTGCAGCCTGAAGCGGGTTGTTCAGTCGCCGTTCAGCGTCGCACCGGGCGCTTCTGCAGCTTGCGTTGCAGCGTGCGGCGGTGCATGCCCAGGGCGCGGGCGGTGGCCGAGATATTGCCTTCGTGTTCGGTCAACACACGCTGGATATGTTCCCACTGCAGGCGGTCTACCGACATCGGGTTTTCCGGCACCAGGGTGTCGAGGTCGGCATGCTCGGACAGCAAGGCGGCCAGCACGTCGTCGGCATCCGCCGGCTTGCACAGGTAATTGCAGGCGCCGCGTTTGATCGCCTCGACGGCGGTGGCGATGCTGGAGTAACCGGTGAGGATCACCACGCGCATTTCCGGGTCGAGTTCCAGCAGCTTGGGCAGCAGCACCAGGCCCGAGTCGCCGTCCATTTTCAGGTCCAGGGCAGCGTAGTCCGGCAGGTCGGCCTGGGCGATGGTCAGGCCCTCTTCGGCAGAGCCTGCGGTGCTGACGCGAAAACCGCGCCGGCTCATGGCGCGTGCCATCACGCGGGTAAAGGTCGCGTCGTCATCTACCAGCAACAGGTGCGGCAGTTCTTCGCCTTCGACTTGGATCTCGTCACTCATCGATATCTCCTCGTGCGACACGGGGCAGGCGCAGCTCGGTGAGCGTGCCACCTTCCTCATGACTATAGAGCTTCACTGAGCCGCCCGCGCGGGTCACGCTGGCCTTGCTCAAAAACAGGCCCAGGCCGAAGCCTTTGCCCTTGGTGGTAAAGAAGGGTTTGCCGATCTGCTCGGCAATGGCCAACGGCACGCCCGCGCCATGGTCACGAATGCTGATGGTGACGTTTTCGGCGTCCCAGTCCAACTGCACACCGAGGCCTTCAGGGCAGGCGTCGGCGGCATTGTTCAGCAAGTTGAGCAGCGCCTGGGTCAGGTCCGGCGGTGGCGCCATGCGCGGGACGCTGCCTTGGCCCAGCAGGTTGAAACGGTAACTGGCTTCCGGACGCATCAGGTGCCAGCGGTTGAGCGCCTCATCGAGCCACTGGGTGACGTCTTGCATTTCTACCGCCAGACGGCGATTGGCTTCGGCGGCGCGCACCAGTTGCTGGAGCGTCAGCTTGCACTGTTTGACCTGCTCCTGCAGTACGCTCAAATCGTCCTGCAGGGCCGGGTCGTGATGGTCCTGGGTCATTTCCTTGAGCAGCACGCTCATGGTCGCCAGCGGCGTGCCCAACTCATGGGCGGCGCCGGCAGCCTGGGTGGCAACGGCCAGCAACTGCTGGTCACGCAGGCCCTCTTCCCGGCGAATGGCGCGCAGTTCTTCCTGGCGGCGCAGTTCTTCGGCCATGCGTGCGGCGAAGAAGGTAATGACTGCCGCCGACAGGGCGAAGCTCAACCACATCCCGTAGATCTGCAGGTTTTCCCGGGCGATGGGGAATGTCTGCAAGGGGTAGAACTGCGCCAACAGCAAGGTGTACAGCGTCAGCGCGATGCCCGACAGCACCACCGAATAGCGCCACGGCAGGGTCACGGCGGCGATGGTCAAAGGCACCAGGTAGTAGGAGACAAAGGGGTTGGTGGAACCGCCGGAGAAGTACAGCAACACGCTGTGGATAAACAGGTCACAGGCCAGTTGCAGGGCGTACTCCAGCTCGGTCACAGGCCAGGTGGTACGCAATCGTATGGCGGTGAACACACACAATACGGTGGAAAAACCCAGGGTCACGGCCAGTTGCAGCCAGGGCAGCGGCAGCAGGTCGAACCAATAGGCAAGCCCGACGGAACCGGCCTGTGCGGCCAATACCAGGGTGCGAATGAACGTCAGGCGCCAAAGGTTCTGGCGAGTGGCGGAAGTCAGTTTTACGGCGGCGAGCATGAGCTCTCCCGGTGAGCGCTGCAGGCGGATCGGCACGAGTATAAACGAAGCAGACCTACTGGCACGGCGTGTGTGGCTCTTTGACGCAGGCCGGGCAAATGACCGTTCGTCGGCGCCCGCATCACTTGTAGGTAATGTGTAAACCCGAAGAACCCAGTGCCAACGTCTACAGTCTTACCGAGCACGACTATCTCAAGGAGCTTCCATGTCTCGTTTCATTCGCAGTGCAGCCATCATTACCCTCAGCGCCAGCGCCCTGGCCAGCCTGCCGGCCATGGCCGCCGATGCATTGCATTACAACCAGATCTCCCTGCGCGCCGAAGCCAGCCAAGAAGTGGCCCGCGACAAGATGATCGTCACCCTTTACACCGAATCGCAAAACGCCGACCCGGCCAAGCTCGCCGCCGAAATAACCACCACCCTGAACCAGGCCTTGGGCCAGGCGCGCGAAGTCAAAGGCGTGACCTTGCGCCAGGGCAGCCGCAACAGCTACCCGATCTACGACAGCAAGAACCAGAAGATCACCGGCTGGCGTGAACGCGCCGAGTTGCGCCTGGAAAGCGCGGACTTCCCGGCGCTGTCCAAACTCACCGGCGAGTTGTTGAACACCTTGAAAATGGACAGCATGGACTTCGCCATCGCCGACGCCACCCGCAAGGCCAGCGAAGATGCGCTGCTCAAAGACGCGGTGGCGGCGTTCAAGGCGCGCGCGCAACTGGCTACCGATGCACTCGGCGGCAAGGGCTACAAGATCGTCAACCTGAACTTCAACACCAATGGCTACCCGATGCCCTACGCCCGCAATGGCGGCATGATGATGAAGGCCGCCATGGCCGATTCAGCGCCGACGCCTGAAGTGGAAGCCGGCACCAGCCAGGTCACTATGAGTGCCGACGGCGTGATCGAAGTTTTACAGTAACTTTTTTAGACAGGACAGAGGCGCAGCCCCACGGGGCGTGCGCCTTTTTTTTGCGTTGGCGCCACGTCATATCCAGCAGCATATCTCGCAGGAATCAAGTGCCCGGCTTTCACGACTCATTACTGCCATAGCTACCAGGGAGGGCTGTGCTGGCATTTATTCACACAATGAGAGCCGAATTCATGTCCCTATCAATCAACCCAATACCCTCTGCATCACTGCCATCGGGAATCGCCTATCCGACGCCGAGCACTCAAACGCAGACGCCACCCGCAGTCCCGCCAACAGCCAATCCCGTCCAACCCGACGAAACAGCACTGCTCAAGGCCTACCTCGAGGCCGCACAGCGCAAGGTCTTACAGGGCAATGCCGGGCTTATAACCGTCCCGCCCCAAAGTACCCTGGGTCAATGGCTTGGGCTGTATCGCAGGCTTTTGGAAAACTCCGTTGTCCAGAGCTGGCTGCGCGCACAACACTTCGCTGCGGACACCCTGCTTTCAATCAACCCCTCTACCGGTACCTTGTCGGCCGAGGTCGAGGGCAAAACCAAAACCTTTCAACTGTCGGATACATCAGGCTGGGGGCAAATTTCAGGGCCATTGCTGGACGCCGCAAAAGTTATCGCCCCTGGCAATAACGGTGATTTGCGTGTGAGGCTGCGCGAGGACTCCATACAGGTCAGCGCAAAAGTGGTGGCCAACTTTGAAGGCGTTACCCTGCCGCAAACACTGACACAGGCCCGTGCGCAAATCAGGCACCTGGAACATAAAGACACCTTCGACCCTATCCCCGCCGATGACCGCCTGCGCCCTGCCAGCAGCCGCTCGGCACAGGCGCTGCTAGTGCAACAACACAACGCCGCCAGGTACTACAGCACCGCACCACAGGCCTTGGCTTACAAGCGCCTGGCGGTTGACGTGGCCAACAATCTGCCCAATACGCGGGCAGAAGCCAAGAAGTGGGCGGATGACCTGCTGCTCAAACTCACGGGCAAACCTATCGACTCCGACACCGTCTACTTGAATCGCTTCAAAGGTGGCGAAAGCGCGGACACGGCGACCGGCTGGGAACACACATTCCAGGAGCCCTGGTCTTCGCTGCGCTTGCCCGACTCCCTGCTGAAAAACTTCTCCGAGCACGACTGGGTGCCTGGCAACCTGGACCTCGACGCGGGTTTGTATACCCAGCCTGCCGGGCAAAGCGAAAACGGCGGCTACGGAAAACACAATCAAATCGACCTCAAGCCGTCCCAAGTGATGCACGAAAGCTGGAAAACCGACTTTCAGGCCCAGATGACCCAGAAATTCGACGCGTTCTGGAGCGCGCATACCGATGACTACCAGACGGTAATCAAGGGCGAGTTCGTTTCCCAGGCCCGGGAACAACTGAAGAACGCCGAAGCCGGGTCACCTGCTGAGCGAGCGTTACAAGCCCCCGAACATCAGTTCACCCGTGACGACTACAGCCTGGTAATGGCAGCGGCGAACAATATTCCACTCGACGAAACCCCCCCCCTGAGCCTTGAACAGCTGCAGGCTAAAGCGCCAGTAAACAGCACCCCCCAAGTCCATGCCCTTGATATCCACGGCTTTATATCCAGCGACATTCTTCGATTCAGCAACGACGACGCTGGCCGGCAAGTGCTTTACCTACCTGGAGCCAAACCAGCATTTCTGCGCTTCGACTGCTTGGACAAGCTCAATCAATGGGTGATTGATCAGACCAAGGACCCGAAAAAAAGCCAGTCGCTGCTCGCGCACTTTTCGCTGGCTGATCGTCAGAACCGTAAGCCTGGCGTTCTCATACAACTGGCAAGCGGGTTCGTACCGGGCGGGAGCTTTACAGGTATTGGCGACACGCAAGATGGCCTGGACGCCCTCTTCAAGAAAATGGCCGCCGGCGCTCTGAAAACACCGCTGAATAAAAGCAGTCAGTCAAAGATCGAGGGGGACGTGTTTTCCACCCTGGCAACCGCTGCCAAACAGCGCATGACGAGTGATACCGACGTTGTCGTCAAATCCAACAGCGAAGTGACGCGGGATACCTGGCTCAACGACATTACCGTGGCCGCGGGGTTACTGGCCAAGCTTGCCCCCATCGCGGCACCGGTCACCGGCGCCGCAGTAATTGCCGGGTTGACCGAATTGGGGTTGGGGTTCGAACAATCCGCGTCCGGAGACACCGAGGCGGAACGCGACAACGGGGCCTCCCGAGCACTCGATGGTGTGCTGAACACATTATTTTCCATCGGGGCGAGTACCGTCCCTGAAGATCCTTTTGCACTGCCGCCGAAGAAAGAACTGCCGGTGAGAAACCCGCTTGTTCAACCACAAGTCACCGAAATTGAAGAACCAAAACCCGGGCCATCCAGCGGTACTCAGGTGGTCAACGACGCGGGGGCTGCGGCGCCAAAATCCCGCCCCCTACTGCCGATGGCGCCCTATGCTGTCCCCGAGGGTGAACAGTTGATAAAGGATGCGCCCCGCGACGCGCTGGGTGTCTACCGAATATCCGACAGCCAGGGAGCACTGCGCCAATTCGTGCGCCTTACCGATGAGACGGGGGCGAGCAAGGTATTTGAGATATCGGGGCGTTACCGCACCGGCGATGTGTTTGCCCGAGTCATCAACCCTGATAACGGCGCGGGACTGATGATCATCACACCCGGGCGTGATGGAGAGTGGGCCCGTGCCCCGGGCGATGGCGGGGTGAGGTGGCAGTGGCCGTGGCCGCGAACTGAGTCCCCGACACTCAGTAACGATATAAAAACCCCTGCACAGGTATCGGATAATTTTATTGAGTTAGACGGTACCAAAATGAAAGGCGCTGACATATTCGACAAGTATTTCAACGTTGAAGAGCAAGCGAACTATAAATATGGCATCAGCGTCGAGGAGGAGAACGGTGTTTTAAAGAATCGCCCTGTCTTTTCTTGGACAGCCGACAGCGGGGATTTCACGGTATCCGCATCGGAAAGAGCCTCCTCATCCCCGTTCGGTACCAGCAATTACTCCGAACAATTTATCAAAGACATCAACCGAGACCCTTACACAATAAGGCGCCCTGGCCGGGAGAACGTTGAAATCGACATATCTCGGCAGATAGCAGGAATGACTATCCCCAATAACTTAGAAGAGCCGATTCGTGAGGGTCTTATAAGGGACGGGATCGATAAATTTGAGCACATCGTGCCCGATCCTGACATGCGAGCGGCCATTTCAGAGGTTGCTCATCAAGGCTCTTCCGCTCCTGTGTGGTTTGAATTGCAGCCTCCACGAGTGAAGCCCGGCTTTAGCAGCGGCGTTGGCGACAGGCAGTACTTCATCGACTACAACCCTTTAAAAAACGAGACCGAGGTCATAATAACCACCCAATGGCGACTGAAATATGCGGTTAGAGGTGAGTCCACCCTCGCCGATGACGTGAACATAACAGCCACTCGAACTTTCACCCTTCGTAAAAGTAATGAAATAGACGGCCCGCCCGTTACAATCGACAAATCGGCTCCCATCCGGATAGAAGTCTCCCCCCGCATAAACGTATCCCCTACCTAAGCCAGCTGAACGGCGGTAACCTCGGTCACCGCCGTTTTCGTTTGGGCAGCTTTAATATGCCCGCCATTTCAGGGGTCTTTATGCAAAGAATCGCCGTCAAGCCACTGCTCCTCGCCGCAAGCCTTGCGGCCTTTATGCCGATGGCCCAGGCCGCCACGACCCTGGTCTACTGCTCCGAAGCCAGCCCCGCCGGCTTCGATCCCAGCCAATACACCAGCGGTACCGACTTCGATGCGTCCGCCGAAACTGTGTTCAACCGCCTGACCCAGTTCAAGCGCGGCGGCACCGAGGTCGAACCTGGTCTGGCGACGAGCTGGGATGTTTCGAAGGATGGCCTGACGTACACCTTTCACCTACGTGAAGGCGTCAAGTTCCACACCACCGACTTCTTCACTCCGACCCGCGATTTCAACGCCGATGACGTGCTGTTCACTTTTAATCGCCTGCTCGATGCCCAGAGCCCGTTTCGCAAGGCCTACCCCTCCGAGTCGCCCTACTTCACCGACATGGGCTTGAACACCACGATCAAGAGCGTCGAAAAACTCGACGAGCACAGCGTGCGGTTCAACCTGAACACGGTCGATGCTTCGTTCGTGCAAAACCTGGCCATGAGTTTCGCCTCGGTGCAATCGGCCGAATACGCCGCCCAACTGTTGAAAGAAGGCAAGGCCGAACAGATCAATCAGCAACCGGTCGGTACCGGGCCGTTTGTGTTCAAGCGCTATCAGAAGGACTCGCAGATCCGCTACGTGGCCAATAAACAGTATTGGAAACCCGAGGACGTGAAGCTCGACAACCTGGTGTTCGCCATCACCCCGGACGCCGCCGCACGCCTGCAAAAACTCAAGGCGGGCGAATGCCAGGTCAGCGGTTACCCGCGCCCTGCCGATATCGAGGTCATGAAACAAGACCCCAACCTGCGCGTGTTGCAACAAGCAGGCTTCAACCTGGGGTTTTTGGCCTATAACGTGACTCACCCGCCGCTGGATCAACTCAAGGTGCGCCAGGCCCTGGACATGGCCATCGACAAGCCCGCGATCATCAAGGCCGTGTACCAGGGCGCCGGGCAATTGGCGCAGAACGCACTGCCTCCCGCGCAGTGGTCTTATGACCCGAACATCCAGGACGCCCCCTACGACCCGACCAAGGCACGGTTGCTACTAAAAGAAGCAGGGGTTGCACCAGGTACCACCATCAACCTGTGGGCAATGACCGTTCAACGCGCCTCGAACCCGAATGCGCGGATGTCCGCACAAATGATTCAACAGGATTGGGCCAAGGTGGGCATCAAGGCCAACATCGTCAGCTATGAGTGGGGCGAATACATCAAGCGCGCCAAAAATGGCGAACACGATGCAATGATTTATGGCTGGACCGGCGACAACGGCGACCCCGATAACTGGCTGGGCGTGCTCTACAGTTGTGCCGCAGTCAAGGGCAGCAACTACGCCAAATGGTGTAACCCGGCCTACGACAAGCTGGTGCAGCAGGCCAAGGTCAGCAGCGACCGCGAGCAGCGCATCAAGTGGTATCAACAGGCACAGAAAATCCTTAAGGAACAAGTACCTATAACGCCTATTGCAAACTCGACGGTTTTCCAGCCTATGCGCAAGCAAGTGCAGGACTTCAAGATCAGCCCGTTTGGGCTAACGCCGTTCTACGGTGTGGGTCTAGATAAGTAACAGCCGCGCCCCAACCGAGTGCGCTAGACGCCTCGGCTGGGCTTTTTTGGTGCGCCATTTGCACCGAAAAAACCCTCCAAACAAGCACTTTTGTGTCGAAACTTTCATAATTGCGACATTCCTGTACGTTCGTACCACAGTTTTCCCTTTGCAACCGCTCTGCATCTTGCATTGGGTATGGCGCCTGCATAAGTATCCGCAGGCCGACTCACGAGGTCGCCCTCACCACCAAAAATGACAACAAATCATGAGGCCAACATGCTTAAACACGCAGTCCTTCCGTTATTAGTGAGCGCTGGCCTTATGGCCGCAGCCCCCGTAGCCCTCGCGGCAACTAACCTGGTGTTCTGCTCCGAAGGGAGCCCGGCCGGTTTCGACCCAGGCCAGTACACCACCGGAACAGACTTCGATGCCTCGGCCGAAACCATGTTCAACCGCCTGAGCCAGTTCGAACGTGGCGGCACCGCTGTAGTTCCTGGCCTGGCCACCAGCTGGGACGTTTCCCCGGATGGCCTGACGTATACCTTCCACCTTCGCGAAGGCGTCAAGTTCCACACCACCCCGTACTTCAAGCCTACTCGTGAATTCTCGGCTGACGACGTACTGTTCACCTTCAACCGGATGATCAATAAAGACGATCCATTCCGTAAGGCCTACCCCACCGAGTTCCCGTACTTCACGGACATGGGGATGGACACCAACATCAAGAACATCGAAAAAATCGATGACCACACCGTCAAGTTCACCCTTGGCACCGTGGACGCCGCGTTCATCCAGAACCTGGCCATGAGCTTCGCCTCGATCCAGTCCGCCGAATACGCTGCGCAGTTGTTGAAGGAAGGCAAGCCTGCCGACATCAACCAGAAGCCGGTCGGCACTGGCCCGTTCGTGTTCAAGAGCTACCAGAAAGACTCGAACATTCGCTACACCGGCAACAAGGACTACTGGAAACCTGAAGACGTGAAGATCGATAACCTGATCTTCGCTATCACCACCGACCCGTCGGTGCGTATCCAGAAACTCAAGAAAAACGAATGCCAGATCACCCTGTTCCCACGTCCGGCCGACCTCAAGGCGCTGGGTGAGGACAAGGACCTGAAACTGCCGCACCAGGCCGGTTTCAACTTGGGCTACATCGCCTATAACGTCATGCCTGTACTCAAGGGCCAGACCGCCGCGAACCCGCTGGCTGACCTGCGCGTCCGTGAAGCCCTGGACATGTCGGTGAACAAGCAGCAGATCATCGACTCCGTGTACCAGGGTGCCGGCCAACTGGCGGTCAACGCCATGCCGCCGACCCAGTGGTCCTATGACACCACCATCAAGGATGCCAAGTACGATCCTGCCAAGGCCAAGGAATTGCTCAAGGCCGCTGGCGTCAAGGAAGGCACCGAGATCACCCTGTGGGCCATGCCGGTCCAGCGCCCCTACAACCCCAACGCCAAATTGATGGCCGAGATGCTGCAGAACGACTGGAAACAGATCGGCCTGAAGGTCAACATCGTCAGCTACGAGTGGGGCGAGTACATCAAGCGCTCCAAAGGCGGCGAGAACCAGGCCATGATCATTGGCTGGAGCGGCGACAATGGTGACCCGGACAACTGGCTGAACGTGCTGTTCGGCTGCGACTCGCTGTCGGGCAACAACTTCTCCAAATGGTGCGACAAGAAATTCGACGGCATCGTTAAAGAAGCCAAGGCCACATCGGATGTCGCCAAACGCACCGAGCTGTATAAGCAGGCGCAACATATCCTCAAAGATGCAGTCCCGATGACACCTATCGCGCACTCGACGGTGTATCAACCCATGCGTAATACCGTGCAGGATTTCAAGATCAGCCCGTTTGGCTTGAACTCCTTCTACGGCGTTAGCGTCAGCGGCAAGTAAGGATCAATAACGGCGACGTTTCATAACGTCGCCGTTATTCCATCCGCCTGGACCTTAGGAAACAGACTACGTTTGCAAGCGTTGCCGTCTTACAGCAATGAACTGCGACCCGTGCCTCCGTTGCCTACAAGGTCAGTCAGAATTGACGCATTTACTGCAAGGTCAACGCCCCATAAGGTCGTAGGACAGCAGCGGCATCATTCTGGGGAAGGGCACTTGCTGTGTGTGGGATCAGTGAGGTTTGCCTGGCTTTACGCCAGAAGCAAGGCTCGCTGTTGATAACTACAAACAAGGACGGGGATCGTCATGCGCCATACAACCGTTGTATCCGCTCTGTTTGCCACCAGCCTGCTGGCCGTGGCCACGATGGGCCAAGCCGCCGAAAAGAAGAGCCTGGTGTTCTGCTCCGAAGGCAGCCCGGCAGGGTTTGACACTGCGCAATACACCACCGCCACCGACAACGATGCGGCGGAGCCTTTGTATAACCGTTTGGTGGAGTTCGAAAAAGGCGCCACCGACGTCGTCCCTGGGCTGGCAACCAAGTGGGATATCTCCCCGGATGGCCTGACCTACACCTTCCACCTGCGTGAAGGGGTGAAGTTCCACAGCAACAAGGAATT
The DNA here is from genome assembly GCF_001728935.1 of Pseudomonas sp. AP42. Lineage (NCBI taxonomy): Bacteria > Pseudomonadati > Pseudomonadota > Gammaproteobacteria > Pseudomonadales > Pseudomonadaceae > Pseudomonas > Pseudomonas sp. AP42. The sequence goes on along the minus strand of NZ_LYSO01000018.1, from coordinate 61,056 downwards.
CAAGCCGACGCGCGACTTCAACGCCGACGACGTGCTGTTCACCTTCAACCGCATGCTTGACCCCGACCACCCGTTTCGCAAGGCCTACCCTACCGAGTTTCCGTACTTCAACGGGATGAGCCTGAACAAGAACATCGCCAAGGTCGAGAAAACAGGCCCCTACACCGTGGTGATGACCCTGAACACGGTGGACGCTGCGTTCGTGCAGAACATCGCCATGAGCTTTGCCGCGATCCTTTCGGCCGAATACGCCGAGCAGTTGCTCAAGCAAGGCCGGCCCAGCGACATCAACCAGAAGCCGATCGGCACTGGCCCGTTCGTGTTCCAGCGTTACCAGAAAGACTCGCAGATCCGCTACGTGGGCAACAAACAGTACTGGGACCCGAGCCGCGTCAAGCTGGACCAACTGATCTTCGCCATCAACACCGACGCCTCGGTACGCGTGCAAAAACTCAAGGCCGGCGAATGCCAGGTAACCCTGCATCCACGCCCCGCCGATGTCGACGCCCTCAAGGCCGACCCGAACCTGCAACTGCTGACCAAGCCGGGCTTTAACCTCGGCTATATCTCCTACAACGTACGCCACAAGCCGTTCGATCAGCTTGAAGTACGCCAGGCGCTGGACATGGCGGTGAACAAGCAGAGCATCCTCAACGCCGTGTACCAGGGCGCCGGGCAACTGGCGGTCAACGCCATGCCGCCGACGCAGTGGTCTTACGACGACAGCATCAAGGACGCCGCCTACAACCCGGAAAAAGCCAAGGAGTTGCTCAAGGCCGCCGGCGTCAAGGAAGGCACCGAGATCACCTTGTGGGCCATGCCGGTACAGCGCCCGTACAACCCCAACGCCAAGCTGATGGCCGAGATGCTGCAGAACGACTGGGCCAAGATCGGCCTCAAGGTCAAGATCGTCAGCTATGAGTGGGGCGAGTACATCAAGCGCACCAAGAACGGTGAGCACGATGTCAGCCTGATCGGCTGGACCGGCGACAATGGTGACCCGGACAACTGGCTCGGCACCCTCTACAGCTGCGACGCCATCGGCGGGAACAACTACTCCATGTGGTGCGACCCGGCGTACGACAAGCTGATCAAGCAAGCCAAGGTCGTGACCGACCGCGAACAAAGGACTGTTCTGTACAAACAGGCGCAGCAACTGCTCAAGCAGCAGGTGCCGATCACGCCCATCGCCCACTCGACGGTCAACCAGCCGTTAAGCGCCAAAGTCGAAGGCTTCAAGGTAAGCCCCTTCGGCCGCAACGTGTTCTCGGGCGTCAGCATCAACCCATAAGACAATAACCGGATGGCGGGGAGCGAAATCGGCTTCCCGGCAAACGTGCAGGCTTTTGTTGGGAAATTTCCTACGCCAAACGTTTGCATTAGCTTGAACGAGTTCCACACCCAATAGCCGGATCACCCAAAAAGACCGGCATTAAAAAAGAGAACCAAAGGAGCTTCACCCATGAAACTGAGCAGCAAAGCGCTTCTGGCCTTGGCCATCAGCAGCATCACGGCCACCGCCTACGCTGAAACGCAAAGCCAGGACTTCGTTCCTACCACCCTGGCCGGCACCAGCGCCCAAAGCGAGGCCAAAGGCTTTATCGAAGATTTCAGCCTGGGCGGCACCACGCGTAACTGGTACTCCCATGAAAGCAAATACCGTGGGGGCACCTTCTCGTACCAGAAGCACGGCCAGACCCTGACCGATCGCAACCGTACCAACTGGGTGCAAGGCACCATCCTCAACGCCAGCTCGGGTTTCACCCAGGGCACCGTTGGGGTCAAGACTGAAGTGGCGGTGTACAACGCCCTGGTGCTGGATCGCAGCAAGCGTGATATCAAAGGCGGCTCCAACCGTACCCTGGCCGACTCCAACGGCGACGCCGTCGACCAGTGGAGCAAACTGGGCCTGGCCAACGTGCAGTTCCGTGTGTCCAACACCACACTGACCGCCGGTCGCCAGAACTTCAGCAGCGGCATCGTCGACACCATCGGCAACCGTGCCCTGCCTTCCAGCTTCCAGGGTGTGAGCTTCAACAGCGAAGAATTCAGCAACCTGTCGTTCCAGGGTGGCGTGTTTGACCGCGTTTCGCCACGTAGCGAGCAGAGCCTGTCGAAATTCCGCAGCGAATACGGCAATGGCGCAGAAACCGACAAAGTGTCGACCCTGGGTGTGAACTACCAGCCACTGAAAAGCCTGAAGACCAGCTTCTTCGCCGCCAACGTGAAGGACTTCTGGAACCAGTACTACTTCGGCGCCACCCACGAACTGGGCGACGCGCAGCAGTTGGGCCTGACCACCGGCTTCAACTACTACAAGACTGTCGACGAAGGCAAAAAAGAGATGGGGGAAATCGACAACGATACCTTCTCCCTCTCCCTGGGCCTGACTCACCAGGCACACAGCCTGACCTTCGGCTACCAGCAAGTGAACGGTAACGAGTACTTCGACTACCTGCACGAAACCAACGGTATCTACCTGGCCAACTCCCTGACGTCTGACTTCAACGGCCCGAACGAGAAATCCTTCCAGATCGCCTATGCCATCAACATGGCTGAATACGGCGTACCTGGCCTGAAGTTCAACGCCTACTCGGCACGCGGCTGGGGCATCGACGGTACCCACTACACCGGCAACAACGGCCGGGCCAAGTTTGCCTATGACGGCATCCAGTCCCAGGACGGCGAGAAGCACCAGGAATACGGTGTCGGCGCCTCTTACGCACTGCAGAGCGGCCCCCTCAAAGCCACCACCGTGCGCGCAACCTATGTTGAGCACCGTGGCAGCGAGTTCCAGTCCGACGGCAGCATCAAAGAGTTCCGTCTGGTTACCACCATCCCGTTCAACATCCTTTAATTAGTGCCAGGCAGGCGGCGAGCTCAGGACGAGCCCGCCGCCTACGCTTTTCTGGCTCCATCGATTGCAGAGGGCTCTGAATGAAAATGCTCCCACTACAAGCCGCCATGGCCGCTGCGCTGTTGAGCGTGGCGATCGGCGTTTCGGCCAAACCGCTGGTGGTCTGCACCGAAGCCAGCCCGGAAGGTTTCGACCCGGTCCTGTACACCACCGCCGTGACCGCTGACGCCGCCGCTGAAACCATGTTCAACCGTCTGGTGGACTTCAAGCCCGGCACCACAGAAGTGGTGCCTGCCCTGGCCAAAGACCTGCCGGAAATCAGCGCCGATGGCCTGACCTATACGTTCCACCTGCGTGACGACATCAAGTTCCACACCACCGACTATTTCAAACCCACGCGCAACCTGAATGCCGATGATGTGCTTTGGAGCTTTCAGCGTCAGCTGGACCCGAATCATCCGTGGCATAAAAAGTCCGCTGTGGGTTACCCGTATTTCGAAAGCATGGGCTTTAAAGAACTGCTCAAGAGCGTAGAGAAGACCGACGACCACACCGTCGTGTTCACCCTGACCCGTCCTGAAGCCCCCTTCCTGGCCGACCTGGCCATGGCGTTTTCCTCGATTCACTCAGCCGAATATGCCGACCAATTGCTCAAGTCCGGCAAGACCGATGATCTGAACGCCAAGCCAATCGGCACCGGGCCGTTCATCTTCAACCGCTACGCAAAAGACGCGCAGGTGCGTTTCAAGGCCAACCCGGAGTACTTCCGTGGCAAGCCGCCGGCCGACCCGCTTATTTTGGCAATCACCACCGATAGCAATGTGCGCCTGCAAAAGCTCAAGGCCAACGAATGCCAGATCGCGCTGTATCCCAAGCCCGATGATGTACCCAGCGCCAAGGCTGATCCCAACCTGAAAGTGGCGGAACTAGCGGCGATGACCACCAGCTACACCGCCATGAATACCACCCACAAGTACATGAGCGATGCGCGGGTACGTCACGCGATCAATATTGCCTTCGATAAAAAGGGCTACAACGAATCGCTGTACGGCAAAGGCAACGCCGTCGATGCCACCGGGCCGTACCCGCCGACCCTGCTGGGCTTCAGTGACAAGCTGAAAAACCCAGTTCGCGACCTGGACAAGGCGCGCGCCCTTCTCAAGGAAGCCGGCGTGCCGGAAGGCACCGAATTCACCCTGTTCACCCGCAACGGCGGCGGCCCGACCAACCCTAACCCGATGCTCGGCGCCCAGCGCATGCAAGCGGATCTGGCCCAGATCGGCCTGAAGGTCAATATCAAGGTCATGGAATGGGGCGAAATGCTCAAGCGCGCCAAAGCTGGCGAGCACGACATGGTTTCTGCCGGTTGGGCCGGGGATAACGGCGACCCGGATAACTTCCTCACCCCTAACCTGAGTTGCGATGCAGCGAAAAACGGCGAAAACTACGCCCGCTGGTGTAACAAAGAGTTTCAAGACTTGATCGACAAGGCCCGCGCCGACGCTGAACCCGCCGAGCGCGCTGCACTCTATGAACAAGCTTTGGCCGTTTTCGAGAAGGACCAGCCGTGGATTCCCATGGCCTACCCGAAAATGTTTACCGCCATGCGCAAGAACGTCGAGGGTTATACCCAAAGCCCTCTGACCACCAATAACTTCGCCACCACCCAGGTGAAGTAAATAAGAAAAACGCTCGGCACCGTCGACACTGACGGTGCCGGACCTGCCTAACCGGCTGATTGAGGTACACACCAAGATGTTTAGTTTTATTGCCCGCCGACTGGGGTTATTGATCCCCACGTTCTTCGGCATCACGTTGCTGACCTTTGCGTTGATTCGCATGATTCCAGGCGACCCCGTAGAAGTCATGATGGGCGAGCGACGGGTTGACCCCGAAATGCACGCACAGGCAATGGAGCGCCTTGGCCTTAACAAGCCGCTGTATGCGCAATACTTGGACTATGTCGGCAAGCTCGCCCAGGGCGACCTTGGCGAATCGCTGCGCACGCGCACCAGCGTGTGGACCGAGTTCACCGCCCTCTTCCCCGCGACCCTGGAACTGTCCATGGCCGCGCTGTTGTTCGCCGGTATCCTGGGCCTGTTGGCCGGGGTGATCGCGGCACTCAAGCGAGGATCCCTGTTCGACCATGGGGTGATGGGCATCTCCCTGGCGGGGTACTCGATGCCGATCTTCTGGTGGGGCCTGATCCTGATCATGTTCTTCTCGGTGAGCCTGGGCTGGACCCCGGTATCCGGGCGTATCGACCTGCTCTATGACATCGAGCCACGCACCGGTTTCATGCTGATCGACACCTTGCTGGCTGACGAGCCGGACGCGTTCTGGGATGCGTTGCACCACCTGATCCTGCCGGCCATCGTGCTCGGCACCATCCCGCTGGCGGTGATCGCGCGCATGACCCGTTCGTCGATGCTCGAAGTGCTGCGTGAGGACTACATCCGCACCGCCAAGGCCAAGGGCCTGTCGCCGGCTCGCGTGGTGTTCGTGCACGGCCTGCGCAACGCGCTGATCCCGGTACTCACCGTGGTCGGCTTGCAAGTCGGCACACTGCTGGCCGGTGCGGTACTGACCGAAACCATCTTCTCGTGGCCCGGCATCGGCAAATGGCTGATCGAAGCCATTGGCGCGCGGGACTACCCGGTGGTGCAAAACGGCATTCTGCTGATCGCCTGCCTGGTGATCCTGGTGAACTTCGTGGTGGATATCCTCTACGGCTTCGCCAACCCACGCATCCGTCACCAGCGCTGAGATCATGACCATGACCACACCTACTCAAGTGTCAGCAGTCGATCAGAGCCTGCTGTACCCGTCCCCGTACAAAGAATTCTGGCAAGCCTTCTCCAAGAACAAAGGCGCGGTTGCCGGCCTGCTGTTCATGTTGCTGATCGTGTTCTGCGCGATCTTCGCCCCGTGGGTTGCCCCGCATAACCCCAGCGAGCAATACCGCGACTTCCTGCTGACGCCGCCGGCGTGGCTGGAAGGCGGGCAGATGCAGTTCCTGCTGGGCACCGACGAACTGGGCCGTGACTTGCTCTCGCGCCTGATCCAGGGCTCGCGCCTGTCGTTGCTGATCGGCTTGTCGTCGGTGGTGATGTCGCTGATCCCGGGCATCCTGCTGGGCCTGTTCGCCGGGTTCTTCCCGCGCTTGCTGGGCCCGACCATCATGCGCCTGATGGATATCATGCTGGCCCTGCCGTCGCTGCTGCTGGCCGTGGCGATTGTCGCCATCCTCGGCCCTGGCCTGATCAACACCGTGATCGCCATCGCCATCGTGTCGCTGCCGTCCTATGTGCGCCTGACCCGCGCCGCCGTAATGGGCGAACTGAACCGCGACTACGTGACTGCCGCCCGCCTCGCTGGCGCCGGCCTGCCACGCCTGATGTTCATCACCGTGCTGCCTAACTGCATGGCGCCGCTGATCGTACAGGCGACCTTGAGCTTTTCCTCGGCGATTCTCGATGCCGCGGCCCTGGGCTTCCTCGGCCTTGGCGTACAACCGCCAACCCCTGAGTGGGGCACCATGCTGGCTTCGGCCCGAGACTACATCGAACGCGCCTGGTGGGTCGTGAGCCTGCCTGGCTTGACCATTTTGCTCAGCGTGCTGGCAATCAACTTGATGGGTGACGGCCTGCGCGACGCGCTGGACCCGAAACTCAAGAACGCCGCCTGAGGAGATTCCCATGTCACTATTAGAAATCAAGAATCTCAACGTGCGCTTCGGCGACAAGACCGCCGTGCCGGTGGTCGATGGCCTCGACATTTCGGTCGACAAAGGCGAAGTACTGGCGATCGTTGGCGAGTCGGGCTCGGGTAAATCCGTGACCATGATGGCGCTGATGGGCCTGATCGAGCATCCCGGCATCGTCACCGCCGACGCCCTGAGCTTCGACGGCAAGGACATGCTCAAGTTGAGCAACCGCCAGCGCCGTCAGATCGTCGGCAAAGACCTGGCGATGGTGTTCCAGGACCCGATGACCGCGCTGAACCCCAGCTACACCGTGGGTTTCCAGATTGAAGAAGTGCTGCGCCTGCATTTGAAAATGTCGGGCAAACAAGCACGCAAACGCGCCATTGAGCTGCTGGAAAAAGTCGAAATCCCAGGCGCCGCCAGCCGTATGGACGCCTACCCGCATCAACTGTCCGGCGGCATGAGCCAACGTGTTGCAATCGCCATGGCGATTGCTGGCGAACCGAAACTGCTGATCGCCGATGAACCGACCACTGCACTGGACGTGACCATCCAGGCGCAGATCATGGAACTGCTGCTGGCCCTGCAAAAAGAGCAGAACATGGGCCTGGTGCTGATCACCCACGACCTTGCGGTAGTGGCTGAGACCGCCCAGCGCGTATGCGTGATGTACGCCGGCCAAGCCGTGGAAGTCGGCCAGGTGCCGCAGTTGTTCGACATTCCGGCGCACCCGTACAGCGAAGCGCTGCTCAAGGCGATTCCCGAGCACAGCCTGGGTGCTACGCGCCTGGCCACGCTGCCGGGCATCGTGCCCGGCCGCTATGACCGTCCGCAGGGTTGCCTGCTGTCGCCGCGCTGCCCGTATGTGCAGGACGCCTGCCGCGCCCAGCGCCCGGGCCTTGATCCGAAAAGCAACAGCCTTGCCCGCTGCTTCTACCCGCTGAACCAGGAGGTGGCGTAATGGCCGTCGTACTTACCGCCCGCGACCTCACCCGTCACTACGAAGTGTCCCGTGGCCTGTTCAAGGGCCACGCCACCGTGCGTGCCCTCAATGGTGTGTCTTTTGAGCTGGAAGCCGGCAAGACCCTCGCCGTGGTAGGCGAGTCGGGCTGTGGCAAATCCACCCTGGCCCGTGCCCTGACGCTGATTGAAGAGCCCTCGTCGGGCTCGTTGAAAATCGCCGGGCAAGAAGTGGCCGGCGCCGACAAGGCTCAGCGCAAGCAATTGCGCAAAGACGTGCAGATGGTGTTCCAGAGCCCCTATGCCTCGTTGAACCCACGCCAGAAAGTCGGTGATCAACTGGCCGAACCGCTGCTGATCAACACCAACCTGTCGGCCACTGAGCGCCGCGAGAAAGTGCAGGCGATGATGAAGCAAGTGGGCCTGCGCCCTGAGCATTATCAGCGCTACCCGCACATGTTCTCCGGCGGCCAGCGCCAGCGCATCGCGTTGGCTCGGGCGATGATGTTGCAACCCAAGGTGCTGGTGGCGGACGAACCGACCTCGGCGCTTGACGTGTCGATCCAGGCGCAGGTACTCAACCTGTTCATGGATTTGCAGCAGGAATTCAACACCGCTTACGTGTTCATCTCTCACAACCTGGCGGTGGTGCAGCACGTGGCTGACGATGTGATGGTGATGTACCTCGGCCGCCCGGTTGAGGTGGGCCCCAAGGAAAACATCTACGCTCGCCCCTTGCACCCTTACACCCAGGCGCTGCTGTCGGCCACCCCGACCATTCACCCGGACCCGAGCAAGCCGAAGATCAAGATCGTCGGCGAACTGCCCAACCCGCTGAACCCGCCACCTGGCTGCGCGTTCCACAAGCGCTGCCCGTATGCGACGGAGCGCTGCAGTAGCGAGGAGCCGCTGTTGCGTGCGTTGGATAACCGGCAGGTGGCTTGCCACTACGCGGAGCAATTCGTGGCCTGAAGCAACACAACCGCCCTGTAGGAGCGAGCTTGCTCGCGAAAAACGTCAACGATAACGCGGGTAGTCTGGCTTAACGCGGTGTCCATGGGTTCTTCGCGAGCAAGCTCGCTCCTACAAGGGGCTGCGGTTTAAATGAGTTCCATCGCCCTTCCCGCCAGATTGCGCATCAGTCTGGCCGGAGGGGCTTTTTTTTGCGCGGTTGTAACAAAAAACATACCGTTTGAACCCGTGCCCAACGCCCTGAAAACATTGAGCCAGAGCGTTTCAAAAAGTGTATAGATTGTAAATGCAATTTACTTCTGTTTGAGAATCAATACCATTACGGCGCACAGAGAGCGCTGGATGCACAAAAAAATTCAGACGCCTCTCGTTCAATCGCCCCTCCTAAAGGACTTTGTGGACATGTCGTCTCAATTCAGGCTCAGCCATCTCTCGCTGGCGTTTATCGCTACCCTTTCGTCCCCTGCGCTGCTGGCGCAGAGTGTGGAAAAAGAGCGCGACAAAGTGCCGATCCAAGCGACAGACCTGCCTGTGGATGGCACGCCCCAAGCCCTGGTGCTGGGCGAGACACGTGTACTGGGCACCGCCGCCGAAGAACTCAAGCAAGCGCCCGGCGTGTCGATCATCACCGCCGAAGACATCAAGAAACGCCCGCCCACTAACGACCTGTCGGAGATCATCCGCCGCGAGCCGGGTGTGAACCTGACCGGCAACAGTTCCAGCGGCAGTCGTGGCAATAACCGCCAGATCGACCTGCGCGGCATGGGCCCGGAAAACACCCTGATTCTGATCGATGGCAAGCCGTCCACCTCGCGCAACGCTGTGCGTTACGGCTGGAGCGGTGACCGTGATACCCGCGGCGAAACCAACTGGGTACCGGCCGAAGAAGTCGAACGCATTGAAATTCTGCGCGGCCCGGCCGCCGCCCGTTATGGCTCCGGTGCCATGGGCGGTGTCATCAACATCATCACCAAACGCCCCACCGACCAACTGCACGGCTCGCTGACCGCCTACACCGCCTTCCCCGAAAACGATGCCGAGGGCGCGAGCAAGCGCACCAACTTCAACCTCAGTGGCCCATTGACCGACAGCCTGGCGTTCCGCGTCTATGGCGGCCTGAACAAGACCGACGCCGATGACGCCGACATCAACCGCGCAGCGCAAGCGACGCCGGACTCGTTGGTAGCCGGCCGCGAAGGTGTGCGCAACAAAGACGTGAATGGCTTGCTGAGCTGGCAGTTCACCCCCGAGCAAACCCTCGACCTGGAGGCCAGCTACAGCCGCCAGGGCAATATTTTCGCCGGCGATACCATGCTCAACGGCGGTGGCGCGTTCGTGGAAAGCCTGGTGGGCAAGGAAACCAGTGTGATTCAACGCAGCAGCTTTTCTGCCACCCATCGCGGCGAATTCGACTGGGGTTCGACCCTGGCCTCGCTGACCCACGACCTGACCCGCAACGAGCGCCTCAACGAAGGCCTGGCGGGCTCCGGCGAAGGCGCGCCCTCCGCCAGTGCAGGCCGTTTCGAGTCGCGCTTGCGCAACACGCGGGCCACCGCCGAGGTCAACCTGCCCCTGAGCGCCGGTGCCGAACAGGTGCTGACCCTGGGCAGCGAATACCTCTACGAATCGATGAACGACCCAGGCTCGCTGCGCCCGCAAACTTACGACCCAGGCACCGGCGGCGTACCCGCCATCCCGGGCGTGAGCCGCAACAGCACCAAGACCACCGCCTCAAGCTACGCCTTGTTTGCCGAGGACAACATCGAACTGGGCAGCAAGACCGTGATCACGCCTGGCTTGCGCTTCGACGATCATGAGGAATACGGAGGCAACTGGAGCCCCAGCTTCAACGCCTCGCACCAGTTGACCGACGAACTGAGCATCAAGGGCGGCATTGCCCGCGCCTACAAAACCCCCAACCTGTACCAGTCCAACCCGAACTATTTGCTCTACAGCCGTGGCAATGGCTGCAACGCCAGCGAAGCCAACATGGGCGGTTGCTACCTGGTGGGCAACCGGGACCTGAAGCCGGAAATCAGCGTCAACAAGGAAATCGGCCTGGCTTTGGACAAGGGCACCTGGCGCACCAGTGCGACGTATTTCCGTAATGACTACAAGAACAAGATCAACGCCAGTAACGAGGCGGCGTTCCGTCTGGGCAATGGCCGACGTGTATTGGAGTGGGAAAACAGCGGCCCAGCCTTGGTGCAGGGCGTTGAAGGCAACCTGTTCATCAGCCTGCGCGATGATCTGGACTTGAACACCAACCTGACCTACATGATCGACTCCAAGGACAAAGACACCGGCGAGCCCTTGAGCATCATCCCCAAGTACACCGTCAACACCACGCTGGACTGGCAAGCCACTGACAAGCTGTCTTTCCAGGTCAGCGGCACTTATTACGGCAAGCAGGAGGCGCCGACGCTCAACTCACGCAGCGCCAGCAGTTACGATCGCAGCGCCCAGCAGGACGTCGACCCGTACGGGCTGATGGGCCTGAGCAGCGGCTACGAATTCAATAAAAACCTGAGCGTACGAGTGGGCATCAACAACCTGCTGGACAAGCGTTTGTCGCGCAAAGGCAACGCCGAGGATGCGGGGGCGCAGACCTACAATGAGCCAGGGCGGGCTTACTTCGCGTCGGTGACCACTTCGTTCTGAGGAAAGTGGGCGGCCAGTAATAACAATGCCTTGGAAACCCCATCCAAGGCATTGTTTGAAGCGCTTTACATTGCTGAGCGAGCCTACGTCTGGCTATCGCCTTCGTCTGCGTCGTCGCTGTCGGGCTCGTCGGTGGTCGAGTCATCATCTCCCTCAGTGCCACCTTGGCCTTTATCGCCGGGTTCCGCTTCGGACTTGGCCAACTGCAAGTCCGGGCTCTGGCTACTCGTCACCATGGCTGAGCCATGCACCGGGTTATGCGCCCAGGCCGTCGACATCCCCAACGACAACAGCACCAGCACCTTCATCAACAGCACTATTCGTTGAAAAATACTCATGATCGATTCCGTCCAGTCAGTAGGTAAAGCCCACGCGACAGACCAATTACCATCGCCAGTCTTTGAAGCTAGTTCTGATCAAGGGTTTGCGCCAATTTCTGGTCAAATCGAGATTAACTGTGGGAGCGGGCTTGCTCGCGAATGCGGGGCGTCATTCAACAGATGCGTCGGCTGATCCACCGCCTTCGCGAGCAAGCCCGCTCCCACACTTAGCCTTTGGGCGACCAATAAAAAGGGCGAAGCCATCACAGCTTCGCCCTTCTCTTAACCGCTCAAACCTTAGTGGTGTTCGCGGGTCGCGCGGAATTTCACATCCGGCCAACGCTCTTCCATCAGCGCCAGGTTGACCCGGGTTGGCGCCAGGTAGGTCAGGTGACCACCGCCGTCGATCGCGAGGTTTTCCACGGCCTTGTTGGAGAACTCTTCCAACTTCTTCTTATCGCTGCAATCAATCCAGCGCGCCGAATACACGGTGATCGGCTCGTAGGAGCACTCCACCTTGTATTCCTCTTTCAAGCGGCTGGCGACCACGTCGAACTGCAGCACGCCCACGGCGCCGAGGATGATGTCGTTGCTGCGCTCGGGGAAGAACACCTGGGTGGCGCCCTCTTCGGCCAATTGCTGCAAGCCTTGGCGCAGTTGCTTGGACTTGAGCGGGTCACGCAGACGCACGCGGCGGAACAGTTCCGGGGCGAAGTGCGGGATACCGGTAAAGCCCAGCGCTTCGCCTTCGGTGAAGGTGTCGCCGATCTGGATGGTGCCGTGGTTGTGCAGGCCGATGATGTCGCCGGCAAACGCCTCTTCCAGCTGCTCACGCTCGGAGGAGAAGAACGTCAGGGCGTCGCCGATGCGCACGTCCTTGCCGGTGCGCACGTGGCGCATCTTCATGCCTTTTTCGTATTTGCCGGAGCAGATGCGCATAAAGGCGATACGGTCACGGTGTTTGGGGTCCATGTTCGCCTGGATCTTGAACACAAAGCCGGTGAATTTCTCTTCCACCGGTTCCACGGTGCGCTCGTTGGCGACGCGGGCCAGGGGTTTTGGCGCCCAGTCCACAACGGCGTCGAGCACGTGGTCGACACCGAAGTTGCCCAGCGCGGTACCGAAGAACACTGGCGTCAGTTGGCCGTCGAGGAACTCCTGCTGGTTGAACTCATGGCAGGCGCCCTGCACCAGCTCCAACTGGTCGACAAAACGGTCGTACTCGTCACCCAGGTGGGCGCGGGCTTCGTCGGAGTCGAGCTTCTCGATGATCTTGGTTTCGGTGCGTTCATGACCGTGGCCAGCGGTGTACACAATGATGTAGTCGTCGGCCAGGTGGTACACGCCCTTGAAGTCGCGGTAGCAACCAATCGGCCAGGTGATCGGCGCGGCCTTGATCTTCAGGACGGCTTCGATTTCATCCAGCAGCTCGATGGGGTCGCGGATATCGCGGTCGAGTTTGTTGATGAAGCTGACAATCGGCGTGTCACGCAGACGGCACACGTCCATCAGCGCGATGGTACGTGGCTCGACGCCTTTACCGCCGTCGAGAACCATCAGCGCCGAGTCCACCGCGGTGAGGGTGCGGTAGGTATCTTCGGAGAAGTCTTCGTGCCCCGGGGTGTCGAGCAGGTTGATCATGTGCTCGCGATACGGGAACTGCATGACCGACGTGGTAATGGAAATACCCCGTTGTTTTTCCATTTCCATCCAGTCGGAGGTGGCATGGCGGTCGGATTTGCGCGATTTCACCGTGCCGGCTACCGCGATCGCCTTGCCCATCAGCAACAGCTTTTCGGTGATGGTGGTTTTACCGGCATCGGGGTGGGAAATAATGGCGAAAGTGCGGCGTTTCGCGACTTCGGCGGCCTGGTGGGTCATGGGAAATCGCCTGGCAGGTGAGTCAAAAAAGGGCGGCGAGTATAGCGCAAACGCGAGGGTACGGACCACCGTTGAGCCCATTGGGGGTGGCTAAATGCGCCCAAGTGTGGAACCTTTTAAAAGGTCGAGACGTCCACTCCCCTGCTACCGCACTCGGAACAGGGGCTGAAATATCAGCAAGTTAGCCTGACGAGGCTGCGCTCATGGCTTGATCGCATACTGCATTGCCAGTATCGGCGAGCTGCTTTTCGCGAACCTATTCGCCGACAGCCAGGAATGGCATTGCCGCCGGAGAATGTGTTCGCCGACAAAAGAAAAAAAGGAGTCCGCCTGTGGCTATTCGCTATGGCAAAGGGCTGATAGGAGGCGCGGTTGTCGTCGCGCTCCTGGCCCTGCTGGTCCACTGGATCGGCATCAACACGATCGAACTGTACCGCGACGATTTGTTGTTTTACCTGCAAGCTCATCTGATTCTCGTCCTAGTCTCCATGCTGGCAGCCCTGATTGTGGGCATCCCCGCCGGTATCCTGCTCAGCCGACCCAATATGGTCGGGCGCGCAGAACGTTTCATGCAGATCTTCAACATCGGCAACACCGTCCCTCCCCTGGCCGTACTGGCCATCGCCCTCGGCGTCCTCGGCATCGGCAGCGGCCCGGCCATCTTCGCGCTGTTCCTCGCCTCGCTCCTGCCCATCGTGCGCAACACCTACGAAGGCCTGAAAAACGTTCAGGGTTCCCTGAAAGAAGCCGCCACCGGCATCGGCATGACTCCTAGCCAGGTGCTGTTTCGCGTGGAGCTGCCCAACGCTGTGCCGATCATCATCGGCGGTGTGCGCGTGGCCCTGGCGATCAACGTCGGCACCGCGCCGCTGGCCTTCCTGATCGGCGCCAACAGCCTGGGCAGCCTGATCTTCCCCGGCATTGCCCTGAACAATCAGCCGCAACTGCTGCTCGGCGCCGCCTGCACCGCGCTGCTGGCGTTGCTGCTTGATGGCCTGGTAACCATGGCCAGCCGCCTCTGGCTGGAACGCGGGTTGCGCCCGTCTTAAGCCCGGTAAAGGAATTCACATGAAAAAACTGAGCTTGATATTAGGCTGCGTCCTGCTGCTTGCAGGTATTGCACAAGCCGCCGAAAAACCCGTGATCCGCATCGGCGCTCGGGTGTTCACCGAGCAGACCCTGCTCGCCGAAATCACTTCCCAGTACCTGCGCACCAAGGGCTACGACGCCCGTGTGACTGGCGGCCTGGGCAGTAACCTGGCGCGCAGTGCCCAGGAAAGCGGGCAACTGGACCTGATCTGGGAATACACCGGTGTGTCCCTGGTGGCCTACAACCATATCGACGAGAAACTCGACAGCGAACAGTCCTACGCTCGGGTCAAAGAACTCGACGCGAAAAAAGGCCTGATCTGGCTGTCGCCGTCTCGCTTTAGCAACACCTACGCCCTGGCACTGCCGGAGAAAGTCGCGCAGGAACATCCCGAGATCAACAGCATCAGCGACCTCACCCAAGCCATGGCTCAGGAGACCAAAGAGCATCGCCTGGTCGCCCTGGACACCGAGTTCGCCAACCGCTCCGATGGCCTGGCCGGCATGGTCAAGCTGTACGACATGAACCTGACGCGCAAAAACACCCGGCAGATGGACGCAGGCCTGGTCTACACCGCGCTGCGTAACGGCCAGGTGTTCGCCGGTTTGGTCTACACCACTGACGGTCGCCTTAACGCGTTCAAGTTGAAGCTGCTGGAAGACGACAAGCACTACTTCCCCGACTACACCGCAGCCCCGGTGATCCGCCAGGAATACCTCGACAAACACCCGCAACTGGCCGCCGAACTCAAGCCTTTGGCCCACCTGTTCGACGACGAAACCATGCGCCAGCTCAATGCACGGGTCGACGTCGACCATGAAAGCCCGTCCGCCGTTGCCGCCGATTTCCTGCGCCAACATCCAATCAACTAAAAAGGAGAAGACATGGAATTTTTGAACGCCTTTTCCCATCTTGATTGGGCCCAAGTGCTGCACTTGACCTGGCAGCACATCACCCTGGTCGGCATCGCCGTGATCCTCGCGATCTTTATCGGCGTGCCCCTGGGCATTCTGATGACGCGCTTCCCCACCCTGGCAGGTCCGTTGCAAGCCAGCGCCACGGTGCTGCTGACCGTGCCCTCCATTGCGCTGTTCGGCTTGCTGCTGCCGTTCTACTCCAAGTTCGGCCAAGGCCTGGGGCCAATGCCGGCGATCACCGCCGTGTTCCTCTACTCCCTGCTGCCGATCATGCGTAACACCTACCTCGCGCTGACCGGCGTAGAGCCAGGCATTCGTGAAGCCGCACGCGGCATCGGCATGACCTTCGGCCAGCGCCTGCGCATGGTCGAACTGCCGATTGCCGTGCCGGTGATTCTCGCTGGCGTGCGCACCGCCGTGGTGATGAACATCGGTGTGATGACCATCGCCGCCACCATCGGTGCCGGTGGCCTGGGTGTACTGATTCTGGCCTCTATCAGCCGCAGTGACATGTCGATGCTGATCGTCGGCGCCGTGCTGGTCAGCCTCCTGGCCATCTTCGCCGACCTGCTTCTGCAATGGCTGCAACGCTCGCTGACTCCAAAAGGATTGCTCAAATGATCGAACTTCAAAACCTGTCCAAGACTTTTCAAAGCAACGGCAAGACCGTCACTGCCGTCAACGATGTGAGCCTGACCGTCAACGAAGGCGAGATTTGCGTATTCCTGGGGCCCTCGGGCTGCGGCAAGAGCACCACGCTGAAAATGATCAACCGCCTGATCAAGCCCACCTCGGGCAAGATCTTGATCAACGGCGAAGACACCACCGACCTCGACGAGGTGACCCTGCGCCGCAACATCGGCTACGTGATCCAGCAGATCGGCCTGTTCCCCAACATGACCATCGAAGAGAACATCGTGGTGGTGCCCAAGCTGCTCGGCTGGGACAAGCAGAAATGCCACGACCGCGCCCGCGAGTTGATGAGCATGATCAAGCTGGAGCCCAAGCAGTACCTGCATCGCTACCCGCGTGAATTGTCGGGCGGGCAGCAACAGCGCATCGGCGTGATCCGCGCCCTGGCGGCCGACGCGCCGTTGCTGCTGATGGATGAGCCGTTCGGCGCGGTCGACCCGATCAACCGCGAGATGATCCAGAACGAGTTCTTCGAGATGCAGCGCGCGCTGAACAAGACCGTGATCATGGTCAGCCACGACATCGACGAAGCCATCAAGCTGGGTGACAAGATCGCCATCTTCCGCGCCGGCAAGCTGCTGCAGATCGACCACCCGGACACGTTGCTGGCGCACCCGGCCGACGAGTTCGTCAGCAACTTCGTGGGCCAGGACAGCACCCTCAAGCGCCTGCTGCTGGTCAAAGCCGAAGACGCGGCGGACAACGCCCCGTCCGTCAGCCCGGAAACCCCGGTGGCCGATGCCCTGGAGCTGATGGACGAGCACGACCGCCGCTACGTGGTGGTCACCTGCGCCGAAAACAAAGCGCTGGGTTATGTGCGCCGCCGCGACCTGCACCGCCAGGCCGGCACCTGCGGCCAGTACCTGCGCGAGTTCAATGCCACGGCGGCGTATGACGAGCATTTGCGCATCCTGCTGTCGCGCATGTACGAGTTCAACCGCTCGTGGCTGCCGGTGATGGATGCCGAGCGCGTGTTCCTGGGTGAAGTGACCCAGGAGTCGATTGCCGAGTACTTGAGTTCCGGTAAATCCCGTGGCGGCAAGACCAGTATTGTCTCGCCTGCCGAGACAGCCTTGGCTTAAAACTGTGGGAGCGGGCTTGCTCGCGAATGCAGAGTGTCAGTCGCCAGATAGGTTGACTGGTGCACCGCATTCGCGAGCAAGCCCGCTCCCACATTGGATCTTCAGTGGGTCTGAAACACCTCAAATCTCCCCATCCGGGGAACATCAATCCGTCACACCGGTCGGTTACATAAGTAGCTGCACGCGGCCGCGCGACGAACGCGTGCAAAAACGCGACATTTTTAGTTGATCCCACGCCCGCCAAGCCCTAAAGTTCGCGCCGAACGTCCATGCTGGAAACGATCCATCCGGCTCAAGTACTGACGACGAGACAGCAAGGCCAAGGGCAGCTTACCCCGTGGCCTTTTTGCTTTCGGCGACATGCCTTGGGAAGTAGGCGAACCAAAGTGGGGATACGGAGGACGTTCATTTGCACCCATTGATCAAATTAGTTTGCCCTTAGGAGTTCCCAGCATGTCGATCCAGGTCGAAGATTATTTCGCGCGCGCCACTTTTGACAAAATGAAGGCGTTCGCCGACAAGCAAGAAACCCCGTTCGTGGTGATCGACACCGCGATGATCAGCCAGGCCTACGATGACCTGCGCGCCGGTTTCGAATTCGCCAAGGTGTATTACGCCGTCAAGGCCAACCCGGCCGTCGAGATCATCGACCTGTTGAAAGACAAAGGCTCGAGCTTCGACATCGCTTCGATCTACGAGCTGGACAAGGTCATGGACCGCGGCGTCAGCGCCGACCGTATCAGCTACGGCAACACCATCAAGAAATCCAAGGACATCCGCTACTTCTATGAGAAGGGCGTGCGCCTGTTCTCCACCGACTCCGAAGCCGACCTGCGCAACATCGCCAAGGCCGCGCCGGGCTCGAAAGTGTATGTGCGTATCCTCACCGAAGGCTCAACCACCGCTGACTGGCCGTTGTCGCGCAAATTCGGCTGCCAGACCGACATGGCCATGGACCTGCTGATCCTCGCCCGCGACCTGGGCCTGGTGCCTTACGGCATCTCGTTCCACGTAGGCTCGCAACAGCGCGACATCAGCGTGTGGGACGCGGCCATCGCCAAGGTCAAGGTGATCTTCGAACGCCTGAAAGAAGAAGACGGCATTCACCTGAAGCTGATCAACATGGGCGGTGGCTTCCCGGCCAACTACATCACCCGCACCAACAGCCTGGAAACCTACGCCGAAGAAATCATCCGCTTCCTCAAGGAAGACTTCGGTGACGACCTGCCGGAAATCATCCTGGAGCCTGGCCGTTCGCTGATCGCCAACGCCGGCATCCTGGTCAGCGAAGTGGTATTGGTGGCGCGCAAGTCCCGTACCGCCGTCGAGCGTTGGGTGTACACGGATGTGGGCAAGTTCTCCGGCCTGATCGAAACCATGGACGAAGCCATCAAGTTCCCGATCTGGACCGAGAAGAAAGGCGAGATGGAAGAAGTGGTCATCGCCGGCCCGACCTGCGACAGCGCCGATATCATGTACGAAAACTACAAGTACGGCCTGCCATTGAACCTGGCCATTGGTGATCGTCTGTACTGGTTGTCGACCGGTGCCTACACCACCAGCTACAGCGCGGTGGAGTTCAATGGGTTCCCGCCGTTGAAGTCGTTTTACGTGTAAGACCGCTTCGCATAAAAAACCCATGACGCGTCATGGGTTTTTTTTGGCTTACGAAAAGGTCGCGGCTCGTTGTTGGTAGGCCTCGGCCATGGCGCGAATTCGCGGATCATCCGCCAGCGCCAGGGCCTTGTGCGCCGTTCGCAGGAATT
The DNA here is from genome assembly GCF_001728935.1 of Pseudomonas sp. AP42. Lineage (NCBI taxonomy): Bacteria > Pseudomonadati > Pseudomonadota > Gammaproteobacteria > Pseudomonadales > Pseudomonadaceae > Pseudomonas > Pseudomonas sp. AP42. The sequence goes on along the minus strand of NZ_LYSO01000018.1, from coordinate 42,151 downwards.
TGAGATTCCCGCCTTCCAGCGCCTTGCGCAACCACTCCAGTGCCGCATCGATCTGGCCGCTGTCGGCCAGCACCGCCGCATGGCTGAACTGCCCACGAAAATCCCCGGCCTCGGCTGAACGGCGATACCACTCGACAGCCGCCTCAAGGTCCTTGGGGCAATGCTGCCCATCTTCCAGGTAGCGCCCGAGCAGGTTCATGGACTTGGCGTGGCCCTGCTCGGCGGCCTGGCGGTACAGCGCCAGTGCTTGCGCCTGGTCTTCTACAACGCCACGGCCGGTAGCCAAGAGGTTGGCGTAGTTGTACTGCGCCCAATCCAACCCGGCGTGTGCCGCCAGGCGATATTCCCGTGCTGCTGCGGCTTCATCGACGGCACAGCCCCAACCATGCTCCAGGCAGCGCCCGGTCATATTGCGCGCCATCTGGTGCCCGCCCTGCGCGGCAATCTGGAACCAGCGCAGCGCCAAGGCTTCATCGCGCGCAATGCCGCGCCCTTCCAGCAATATTTGCCCGAGCAGGGCCTGGGCATCGACCACGCCTGCCTTGGCCGCGATGAGGATTGCCTGGGCGGCGCGCACCGGCGAATCGTCGAGCATGCTTTGTAATTGTTCGACGTTGAGCACTTCTTCGCGGCGCAATAAAAAGCCCATGTTCAGACCTCGACCCAGCGGCGCAGCAGGTTGTGGTAGGTGCCGGTGAGCTGGATCAACGCGGGGTGGTCGGGGACGTCGCGGGTCAGTTGCTGGATCGCGCCGTCCATCTCGAACAGCAAGGTGCGCTGGCTGTCTTCGCGCACCAGGCTTTGGGTCCAGAAGAACGAGGCATAGCGCGCGCCACGGGTCACCGCGTTGACCTTGTGCAGGCTGGAGCCGGGGTACAGCACCATGTCGCCGGCGGGTAGCTTGACCCGCTGCAGGCCGAACGTGTCCTGGATCTCCAGTTCCCCGCCGTCGTAGTCGTCGGGGTCACTGAAGAACAGCGTGGACGAAAGGTCGGTGCGCACGCGCTCGTGGCTGCCTTTGGGCTGGCGCACCGCATTGTCGATATGAAAGTCAAAACTGCCGCCTGCGGTATAGCAGTTGAGCAGCGGCGGGAAGACTTTGTGCGGCAGCGCGGCCGACATGAACAGCGGGTTGCTCCACAACCGCTCCAGCATGGCTGCGCCAATTTCCTTGGCCAAGGGGTGACCTTCAGGCAATTGCAGGTTGTGCTTGGCCTTGGCCGACTGGTGACCGGCGGTGATTTTGCCGTCAGCCCATTCGGTCTCTTCCAGGGCTTGGCGAATGCGCAGCACCTCCTCGCGAGAGAACAGGCCGGGAATGTGCAGCAACATGAGGCAATACCTGCGATCAGAGAGGCGTCAATGGTATTGATTCTTATCCGCCCTGTAAAACACGGGGACGAACGAGAGGGCAAATTCCGTAACAAAAAAGTGTAAAGAATGTAAATTTGATGCGAATAGCAATATCTCGCAATTGATACAAAGTCTTGTTGGCCCTATATTCCGCGGCCTCACATCCTTGGGGAAGGGACACGTCATGTCGCGCACTATTCTAAAAATACCGGTCAGTTCACCACGCATGCTGGCTTCGGCCATCGGCGTTGCCCTGAGTGCCGGCTCCGCCGCCCACCTGGCGCAGGCGGCTGAAAATACCGAGCCAAAAGGCGAGCGCAACCCTATCTCCCTCGGCGCCACCAACATCACCGGCCAAGAGCAGGACAACACCTCCTACCAGGTGGAGAAAGCCTCTTCGCAGAAGTACACCGCGCCGCTGGTGGACACGCCGCGCTCGGTCACTGTGGTGCCGCAACAAGTACTCAAGGACACCGCCGCCACCTCGTTGCAGGATGCCTTGCGCACCGTACCGGGTATCACCTTCGGCGCCGGTGAAGGTGGCAACCCTCAGGGCGACCGTCCGTTTATCCGTGGTTTTGACGCTCAGGGCGACACCTACCTCGATGGCGTACGCGATACCGGCGGCCAGAGCCGCGAGATCTTCGACATCGAGTCCATCGAAGTCAGCAAAGGCCCCAACTCCTCGTTCGGCGGCCGTGGCTCGGCCGGTGGCAGCCTCAACCTGGTGAGCAAGACCCCACAAGCGCGGGACTTCACCAACGGCGGCTTTACCTACGGCTCCGACCAGACCCGCCGCTACGTGCTCGACGTGAACCGCCAGTTCCTGGACGACAGCGCGGCCTTCCGCCTGAACCTGATGAGCCATGAACAAAACGTGGCTGGCCGCGATGCGGTGAACTACGACCGTTGGGGCGTGGCACCGTCGCTGACCTTTGGCCTGGGCACACCGACCCGCGTCAACCTCAGCTACTACCATATGGAAAGTGATGACCTGCCGGATTCGGGGATTCCCTACGGCTACGGTTCGTCGACCGCCACGGCCCACGTGCATGACAAACCCAACGATGGCGGCGACAGCAACAACTTCTACGGTTTGAAAAGCCGTGACTTCCGCAAGACTCGCGCCGACATCAGCACGTTCTCCATCGAGCACGACCTGAACGACAACATGACGCTCAAAAACACCCTGCGCCACGGCAGCACCGGCCAGGACTATGTGCTCACTCAGCCGGATGACAGCAAGTTCAACGTCAACCGCTATGGCACCGTCTGGCGTCGCGCCAACAGCCGTGTCTCCACCACGACCACAACCACCAACCAGACCGATCTGTTTGGCAGCTTCCAGGCCCTGGGCTTCAAGCACACTTACTCCACTGGCCTGGAATTTACCGGTGAAGAAACCCGTGTCAGCGGCTACACCGTCAGCCCTAACGCCAACCCGGTGTGCACAACGGCCAAGGGCAGCCTGGGCGGCCAGTGCACCTCACTGAGCAACCCGAACCCCGACGACGCCTGGAACGGCAGCATCGCGCGCAACTACAACGGCACCAACACCAAGGCCACCAGCCGCGCCGCGTACGTGTTCGACACCATCGAACTCGATCCGAAATGGCTGCTGAACGTGGGCCTGCGCTACGACACCTTTGACACCGAAGCCAACACCAACGCGGTGCCGAGCGCGACGGTAAAAGCCCGCAGCAAGATCAAGGACGACAGTCAGTTCTTCAACTGGCAAGCCGGCCTAGTCTGGAAGCCGGTGGAGAACGGCAGCATCTACGCCTCGTACGCAACATCGGCCACGCCAGCCGGTGGCCTGATAGGCGAAGGTTCCGACGGCAACCCACTGTCTGCCGGTGCCGCCACCAGCGACTTGCAGCCAGAAGAAACCGTCAACTACGAACTGGGCACCAAGTGGGACCTGTTCCACGACCGCCTGTCCCTGACCGCAGCCGTGTTCCGCACCGAGAAGAAAAACACCCGCATCCTGGTGGATGCACTCACCTACCAGAACGCCGGTGAATCTCAGGTCGATGGCATCGAGTTGTCCGCCAGCGGCAAAATTACCGAACAATGGCAGGTGTTTGCGGGCTACAGCTATCTGGACAGCGAACTGGTTAAATCCGGCCTCAACGGGCGTAACGGTGTCGTGAGTTCCGGCTCCAGCAAGGGCAACCAAATGCCCAACACGCCGAAGAACTCCTTCAGCCTGTGGACCACCTACGACGTGACGCCCAAGCTGACCATCGGCGGCGGCGCCTTCTATGTCGATCAGGTTTACGGCGACGTCGGCAACACGGTGTATGTACCCTCCTACACCCGCTACGACGCCATGGCCAGCTACAAGCTGACCAAGAACGTCGACCTGCAATTGAACGTGCAGAACCTGACTGACAAGACCTACTACGACAAGGCTTTCTCCACGCACTTCGCCAACCAGGCGGCCGGTCGTACGGCGTTGTTGACCACCAGCTTCCACTTCTAAAAGCGGTAAAGCTCCAGCCAGAAGCCCCACACATCGGATGCGTGGGGCTTTTGCGTGTTTCCCGGCAACTCACGGCATAATGCGCGCCGTGATCAGATATCCAGCTAAGCGAGGCGCTCCGACGTGTTGAAGAAAACCCTGTTCCAGTTGCATTGGTTCTTCGGCATCACGGCCGGGCTGGTGCTGGCCTTGATGGGGGTCACCGGGGCCGCGTACTCGTTTCAGGACGAGATCCTGCGGGCGCTCAACCCCACCGTGTTGAGCGTGCAGAAACGCGAGGCCGGTGTACTGCCGCCCGCCGAGCTGGTACGCAAGTTGGAAGCGGCCGAAGGCAAGACCGTGGCCATGCTGTGGGTAGAAAGCGACAGCGGCAACGCCGGCCGCGTGTCCTTCACCCCGCCACCGGGCGAGCGCCGTGGCCAGATGCGCTACTTTGACCCGTACACCGGCGACTACATGGGCGACGCGGTCGGCCAGGACCTGTTCGGCTTTATCCTGCAACTGCACCGCTTCCTCGCCATCGGCGATACCGGGCGCAATATCACCGGCGCCTGCACCCTGATCCTGTTGTTCTTCTGCCTCTCCGGCCTGTACCTGCGCTGGCCGCGCCAGGTGAAAAGCTGGCGCGTCTGGCTGACCCTGGACTGGCGCAAAAAGGGCCGCAGCTTCAATTGGGACCTGCACTCGGTATTCGGCACCTGGTGCCTGCTGTTTTATCTGTTGGCGGCGCTGACCGGGCTGTATTGGTCCTACGACTGGTACAACCGTGGCGTGACCAAACTGCTGTCCGACGCGCCGCAGAACGAGCGCATGCGCAAGCGCGGCCCAGCCCCCGCTGGCCCGGCTCCGGTGGCCAACTACGACGCGATCTGGAGCAGCATCTACAGCAACGCCGGCCCCGACTTGAGCGCCTACAACATTCGGATGCCGCCGGTGGCCGGGCAACCGGCCACTGTGTATTACCTGCTCAACTCATCGCCCCATGACCGCGCGCTGAACCAGATCAACCTAGACCCGGCCACCGGCGAGGTCAAATCCCACGAGCGCTACGCCAGCAAAAGCCTCAAGGCGCAGTTGCTGACCAGTGTGTATGCGCTGCACACCGGCAGCTATTTCGGTCTGGTCGGGCGGATTGTCCTCACCGTCAGCTCCCTGCTCATGCCGCTGTTCTTCATCACGGGCTGGCTGCTGTACCTCGACCGACGCCGCAAAAAGCGCCAGGTCCGCGATGCCCGCAAAGGTCTGACAGGTAACCACAGCGATGCGCCGGCCTGGCTGATCGGCTTCGCCAGCCAGAGCGGTTTTGCCGAACAACTGGCCTGGCAAACGGCCGGGCAATTGCAGGCTGCGGGCCTGGCGGTAAAGGTGCAGCCCCTGGGCAGTGTCAGCCCTGACGACCTCAGCCACTCGCAGAACGCACTGTTTGTGGTCAGTACCTTTGGCGACGGCGAAGCCCCCGACAGCGCCCGTGGTTTCGAGCGCAGCGTGCTCGGCCAGGCGCTGCCCCTCAAAGGCTTGAACTACTCGGTGCTGGCCCTGGGTGACCGGCAGTACGAGCATTTTTGCGGCTTTGCTCGGCGCCTGCATTTCTGGCTGACCAACCAGGGCGGCAACCCCCTGTTTGCCCCGGTGGAAGTCGACAGCGGCGACACCCTGGCGTTGCAGACCTGGCAACAACAACTGGGCCAGCTCACCGGGCATGCGCCGGCAGCGGCCTGGCCGACGGCCCAGTACGAAAACTGGACCCTGAGCCAGCGCACCCTGCTCAACCCCGACAGTGTCGGCTCGCCCGTCTACCTGCTGGGCCTCACATCCACGTCTGCGCACAGCTGGCTGGCCGGCGACCTGGTGGAAGTCCTGCCGCGCAATTGCCCGTGGGCTATCGAACACTTCCTGGCCGGCCTGGGCTTGGTCGGCAGCGACGGCGTGGTAATCGACGGCGTCGCCCACACCCTCGACCAGGCCCTGGCCACGCGCCAGTTGCCGGACAACCGCACGCACCTGGTCGGCCTGCACGCCCAGGCACTGGTGGACGCGTTGGTACCGCTGGGCATGCGCGAATACTCCATCGCCTCGATTGCCAGCGACGGTGTGCTGGAGCTGATCGTGCGCCAGGAGCGCCACCCCGACGGCAGCCTGGGGCTTGGCTCCGGCTGGCTGACTGAACACGCCGCCCTCGGCTCGGCCATCAGCCTGCGCCTGCGGCGCAACAGCGGCTTCCATTTGCCCGACGCGCCTGTGCCGCTGATTCTGCTGGGCAACGGCACCGGCCTGGCGGGCCTGCGCAGCTTGCTCAAGGCGCGTATTGCCGACGGCCAGCAGCGCAACTGGCTGCTGTTTGGCGAGCGCAATATCGCCCACGACTACCTGTGCCAGGACGAACTGCAAGGCTGGCTCGCCAGTGGAGACCTGGCCCTGCTGGACCTGGCGTTTTCCCGGGACCAGGAGGAGAAAATCTACGTACAGGACCGTTTGCGTGAATCAGCGGATGTGCTGCGTAAATGGCTGGCGGATGGCGCGGCGATTTATGTATGTGGCAGCTTGCAGGGGATGGCGACGGGGGTGGATCAGGCACTGGCAGACATCCTGGGCAATGAGGCGCTGGAGCGCCTGATCGAACAAGGCCGCTATCGTAGGGATGTCTACTGACCCTGCTAATGCCTGCCTTCTGTAGGAGCGAGCTTGCTCGCGAAGAACGTCAACGATAACGCGGGCTTCCTGAATAACGCGGCGTCTATGAGTTCTTCGCGAGCAAGCTCGCTCCTACAGTTTTGATTGCATTCCAATCAGATGGGTTGCAGTTTTTGCTCGAACACGGAAACCCCATCCAAGTCGCGCAGCATCACCGTCAACTCCGCCGTCTGCCCATCAATCTGCACTTCACCAAAAAACTGAAAGCCCGCAAACGGCGAGGTGTTCTGTGCCGGTGGCGCCTTCTGGAACACCACGTGCGGGCCAAAGGTTTTATCCAGTGGGTTGGGCCCGAAGCTCCCGGCATTCAACGGTCCTGCCACAAACTCCCAGAACGGCTCGAAATCCTGGAACGCCGCGCGGTCCGGGTGGTAGTGATGCGCCGCGCAGTAATGCACGTCCGCCGTCAGCCACACGTGGTTGCGCACCTTGTGCTCATGCAGGAACCCCAGCAGTTCGGCGATCTCCAGCTCACGCCCTTGCGCCGGGCCAGGGTCGCCGTTGGCGACGGCTTCCCAACGCGCCACGCCGGGGCTGACCTCACCGTCGGGCACGCCCAGGCCGATGGGCATGTCGGCGGCGACCACCTTCCACTGCGCTTGCGACGCCTTGAGCCCGCGCTTGAGCCAGTCCAACTGCTCACGCCCCAGGAAGGGCTTTTCAGCGCCCAGGTTGTCGTCATTCGGCCCGCGATAGCTGCGCATATCCAACACAAACACATCCAGCAGCGGCCCATAACTGAGCTTGCGATAAATGCGCCCGCCAGCGTCGGCGCTCTGTCGGCGCATGGGTGAGTATTCCAGCCAGGCCTGGCGGGCACGGCCCACCAGGGTGTTGATGTCGCGGGTCTGGTAACGCTCATCCAACTGCTTGCTCGATGACCAGTTGTTGATCACCTCGTGATCGTCCCACTGCCAGATCTGCGGCACCTCGGCATTGAAGCGGCGCACGTTTTCATCCAGAAGGTTGTAGCGGTAATTGCCGCGATATTCATCCAGGGTTTCGGCAACCTTGCTCTTGGCTTCGGTGGTGATGTTGCGCCAGATGCGCCCGCCTTCGGTGGTGATCTGCGCGGGGACTGGGCCGTCGGCGTAGATGGTGTCGCCGCTGTGGATAAAAAAGTCCGGCAGGCGCAGGCGCATGGCTTCATAGATGCGCATGCCACCGATGTCGGGGTTGATGCCGAAGCCTTGGCCGACGGTGTCGCCGCTCCACACAAAACGGATATCGCGCCGCTGTTGCGGCACGCTGCGCAAGTGGCCGAACCAGGGCTCACTGGCAATGCCGCTCTGGGCGTCTTCGAAATGCACGCGGTAGAAAATCGCCTGGTCGACCGGCAGCCCCGTGAGTTCGACACGGGCGGTAAAGTCGGAGCGGCTGTCGGCCAGGGGCGAGACGAACCGGCGCGGGTTGCTGAACACACTGCGGGTATCCCACTCCACCACCATCTTCGCCGGGCGGTCGCTGCGGCTCCAGATCATGGCGCGGTCGCCCTGCAGGTCGCCCGATTGCACGCCGTCAGTGAGTTGCGGCCGGTCCTTCACCGAAGCGATCACCGCCGGCGCCAGGCCCGGCAACAACAGGCCAGCGCCTACGGCTTGCATCACACGGCGGCGGCCCAGATCGAAGTGGCTCATGCAGGTGCCCTCTTGAGTATCAAAAGGGCCACTTAAGCATGGAGGGATGAAGCGGATGTGACACCGATCGGGAGAACGATCAAATTCACCTGTGGGAGCTGGCTTGCCTGCGATGCAAACACCTCGGTGTATCAGGCAAACCCAGTCGATGCTATCGCAGGCAAGCCAGCTCCCACATTTTTTGCCAGTGTCAGGCAGTCACGGCCAGCTCGGCCGCTTCCGGCCGCTTGAGCAGGGCATACACCAGCCCGGTCAACACACTGCCCGCCACAATCGCCAACAAGTACAACAACGCATGGTTCATCGCATTCGGAATCACCAACACAAACAAGCCGCCATGGGGCGCGGCGAGTTTGCAGCCGAAGTACATCGACAGCGCACCGGTCAACGCACCACCGGCGATGCTGGCCGGAATGACGCGCAGCGGGTCTTTGGCGGCGAAGGGAATCGCACCTTCGGAGATAAAGCACAGCCCCAGGATCATCGCCGCCTTGCCGGCTTCGCGTTCGGTCTGGGCGAACTTGCGTCGGGCCAGTAACGTAGCGATGCCCATGCCAATCGGCGGCACCATGCCGGCGGCCATGGTCGCGGCCATCGGCGCGCCGCTCGAGGCGGCCAGCAGGCCGACCGAGAACGCATACGCCGCCTTGTTGATCGGCCCACCCAAGTCCACGCACATCATGCCGCCGAGCAGAATGCCCAGCAGCACCGCGTTGGTGGTGCCCATGGTGCTGAGGAAGTCCGTCAGGCCCGTGAGCAAGCGGGCGACCGGTGGCCCCACCAGGTAGATCATCACCAAGCCGGTAAACAGGCTCGCCACTAACGGGATGATCAGGATCGGCTTGAGCGCTTCCAGGCTCTGGGGCAGTTGCACCGCGCGGCTGATCAGCTTGACGCAATACCCGGCGACGAAACCGGCGAGGATGCCACCAATAAACCCAGCCCCCAGCGTCCCCGCCAGCAGCCCGCCAATCATGCCGGGCGCAAGGCCAGGACGGTCGGCAATCGAGTAGGCGATGTAGCCCGCCAGCAGCGGCACCATCAACAGGAACGCCTGGTCACCCACGGATTTGAGCGCCGCCGCCAAGGTGCCAGGCTGTTCGAAGGCATGGATGCCGAATACAAACGACAAGGCGATCAGCAGGCCCCCCGCCACCACCATCGGCAACATGTACGACACGCCGGTGAGCAGGTGTTTATAGACCCCGGTTTTCTCCGCCTTGGCCGCTGCACCGCTGGCCGCGCTTTCCACCGCGCCTTCGGCCAGGGCCTTGTTGAGGATGGCTTCGGATTGCTTGAGGGCAATGCCGGTGCCACAGCGATAAATCTTCTTGCCGGCGAAACGCTCGGTGGCCACTTCGATATCGGCCGCGAGCAATACCACATCGGCATCGGCAATCGCCTGGGGGCTCAACGGCGTGCGGGCGCCGACCGAGCCTTGGGTCTCGACCTGCAAGTCATAACCCAGTCGCTGGGCCGTCTGCTGCAAGGCTTCGGCGGCCATGAACGTGTGGGCCACACCGGTGGGGCACGCGGTAATCGCTACGATACGCGGCGCAGCCTTGGCCGCCACCGCTGCGTCGTTGGCGACATACACCTGGGCCTCTTCAGCCCCACGGCGCAACACGCCTTCGACATCCGCCAACGCCTGGGCCGGCGTGCTCTGGAACACACGTTTGCCGACAAACCGCTGCATATCCACCGGGGTACTGCTGACCAGCAGCACCCACTCGGCATCATCAATCGTCGCCTGGGACAACTGGCGCTCCGGGCGCTGCACATCGACGACTTCAACACTGGTGTGCAAGCCCATGCGCTGGGCGGCGGCGTCCAGCAAGCGGGCGCACAGCACACTGGTGACCATGCCGTTCGGGCAGGCAGTAACAATGGCTAACTTCATCACAAACCCTCTTATTGTTCTGTCAGCGTGCGCACATCGACGCCGCTTTCGAGATGCGCCAACTGCGCGTCATCGCTGATGCCAAAACCGATCTGTGTCACCGCCATCGCGGCAATCGCCGTGGCCCGGCGCAGGGTGTGCTCCGGTGTGTCGCCACTGAGCAAACCGTGGAGCATCCCGGCCAGCAGCGAGTCGCCGGCGCCCACGGTACTGGCCACTGCCACCTTGGGCGGCGTGGCATGCAGCGCCGCACCTGGGCGGTACCAGGTCACGCCTGCGGCCCCGTCGGAGACCACCACATGTTCGACGCCTTGCTGATGCAGTCGGCTGATGGCATCGGTGGCGCTACCCAGGGCCTCGGCCAACTCTTCGGTATTGGGTTTGACCAGCCACGGGCCAACCTCCAACCCCAGGCGCAGCGCTTCGCCGCTGGTGTCCAGGGCCACTTTCAACCCGAGGTCTTTCAACGCCTCCAGCAAACCTTTAAACCACTGCGGGCTGACGCCGCGCGGCAAGCTACCGGCCACCACCACCGCATCGAACTCCGGGCCAATGATCGCGACCATCTTAAGCAGCGCTTTTAGCGCCTCTTCAGTCACCAGCGGCCCCGGTGCATTGATGTCGGTGACCCGCCCATCCTGTTCGGCAATCTTGATGTTGCTGCGGGTTTCGCCGGGGACACGGATGAAAGCATCGCCAAACCCACGGCGCTTGATCAGCGCATTGAAAGCCTGGGGGTTGGCACTGCCGAGGAAGCCGCCCACGCTGACGTAATGGCCCAGGTCCGCCAGCACTTGCGCCACATTCACGCCCTTGCCCGCCGCGTGGGTGAGCATCGCTTCACTGCGATTGACCTCACCGGGTTGCAGGTGCGCCAGGCGTACCGTGAGGTCCAACGCCGGGTTCAGCGTCAGGGTCAGAATATTCGCCATCTACACGGCCTCCACTAGGGCACGCACTTGCGCGGGCGAACCCACCGCCAGTGCTTGTTGCGCCAGGCCCTGGGCCTCGCTCAGACTGAATTCACGCACTCGCGCCTTCACCTCGGGAATGCTGCGGGCCGACACGCTCAACTCATCCACACCCAGGCCGACCAGCACCGGCACCGCCAGCGGGTCCGCCGCCAACTCGCCGCACACACCCACCCATTTGCCATGGGCATGGGCGGCGCGCACGGTGATGTCGATCAGTTGCAAAACTGCCGGGTGCAGGCCATCGGCCTGGGCCGACAGGGTCGGGTGGCCGCGGTCGATGGCCAGGGTGTACTGGGTCAGGTCGTTGGTGCCGACGCTGAAGAAGTCGACTTCCTTGGCGAGCACCGGCGCCAGCAACGCGGCTGAAGGCACTTCGATCATGATCCCCAGTTGCAGGTCTGCCACCGGGATCTCCAGGCGCAGGCGCTCGGTCATGTCCCGGGCGGCGCGCCACTCATCCACGCTGCCGACCATGGGGAACATGATGCGCAGCGGGCGGTTATCCGCAGCACGCAGCAGTGCGCGCAGTTGCGCTTCCATGATCTGCGGGCGTTGCAGCGTCAGGCGAATGCCGCGCACACCGAGGAAGGGGTTTTCTTCTTCGGCGATCGGCCAATAGGGCAAGGGCTTGTCGCCGCCCACATCCAGGGTGCGCACCACCAACGGGCGACCGTTGAGGCCGTCGAGTACGCGACGGTATTCGGCCTCCTGGGTGGCCTCGTCCGGCGCCTGGGGGTGGGCCATGAAAATCAGTTCGGTGCGCAGCAGGCCAATACCTTCGGCGCCCTGCTCCACTGCACTGGCCACCCCGGCGCTTTCACCAATGTTGGCGAACACTTCCACGGCGTGGCCGTCACGGGTCAGCGCCGCTTCATGGCGTTGGGCCGAAGCAGCTTGCAAGCGCTGTTCGCGGCTGTCGCGCTCCACGGTGGCCCGTTGCAGGGTGGCGGCGTCGGGGTCGACATGCAGGCGACCGCGCTGGCCATCGAGCAAAAGCGGCGTGCCGGCGTTGAGCAGTAATACCGCAGCGCCAGCACCGACCAAGGCCGGAATGCCCAGGGCGCGAGCGACGATGGCACTGTGAGCGGTGGCGCCACCTCGGGCGGTGAGAATGCCGGCAACGCGGGCCGGGTCCAAGCGCGCCACGTCCGAAGGGCCGACTTCTTCCATCACCAGGATGTAGGGTTCGCTCGGTTCCTGCACGCTTTGGACGCCGCATAATTGGGCCAGCACGCGGCGGCCGATGTCACGCAAGTCGGCAGCACGCTCGGCCAGTAAAGCATCCTGCAAGGCTTCCTGCTGCTTGGCGGCAGCTTCGATCACGCTCATCCAGGCGGCCTCGGCGCTTTCGCCTTGCTTGAGGCGGGTGTCGACTTCGTCGGTCAGTTCCGGGTCGTCGAGCATTTCCTGGTGGGTGATGAAAATCTCGCGAATGGCCTTGGCCTGGCTACGCTCGATCAAGCCCTGGATATCCGTGCGCACGTCGCTCAAGGCCGTGTGCAGGCGCTGGCGTTCGGCGGCGGCAGACTCACCGCGCAAGGGGTAATCGAACACCTGTGGCACCTGGATATGGGCCGGGCCGATGGCAATACCCGGTGCGGCGGCAATGGCCTGGAGTTGGCTACCGCTCAGTGGCGCGCTGAGCACGGGTTCGATATCGACCTGCGCTGGCTGTGCACTCACCGTAGGCAAGGGCTCGACCTCTTCGCCAAGGCCCTCTTGCACGGCGGCCAAGAGGGCGGGCAATGCATCGCCGGCCACCGTCGGCTCGGCCACAAATTCCAGCACCTGGCCACGACGTGCGCCGAGGCTGAGCAACTTGCTCAGGCTTTTGACCGACACGGCGCCCACCGCACCATCGACGATGCGCACGCGGATATCGCCATCAAAACTTTTCGCCAATTGCGCCAGGATCTTCGCCGGGCGAGCATGCAGCCCGTGGGCGTTGGCCAGGGCAATGCGAGCGCTCGGCCAGTCCGGCGGCAGTTCACCACCCAGCACTTCCAGCACCGCGCGGCTGCTGGTGGCGCGCCCCAACTCCTGGCCGCGCCCTTCGATCAGCAAGGCACACAGGCGTTCAAGCAGGGTCTGGTGCGCTTCACCGAGGCTCGCCAGGCAGAACAGGCCGTGCAAAGGCTGGCCGAGGTAACGCATGGGTTTGTCCGGCGTCACAAAGGCCAGGCCCGGACGCTTGACCGTCTGCTCGCTGTGCAACCACCACAGGCCATCGCCCAGGGGCAGCGCGTCGACCTGCTGCAATACGGCGGCAAAGCCATTGCTCACACAGTCGGCCTGGCGCAGCAGGCGTGCACCGCGCCACACCAACTCTTCAAAATCATCGGCCGACACGCCCAGGCTGATCATCTGTGCATCCAGCGCCAGTTCCTGGGGCGCGCCTTGCAACAGTTTCAACAGGGCTTCGGCACTGTTGGCACGGCGCAGCGCCTGGCCCAGGTCGGTTTCACCGAGGGCACGGGTGAGCAGTTGCAACAGGCGCAGGTGTTCATCGGATTTAGCCGCGATGCCAATCGCCAGGTAAACGATCTGGCCATCGCCCCAGTCCACCCCTTCGGGGAACTGCAGCAGGCGCACACCGGTGGAGAACACCTGGTCGCGGGTTTCTGGCGTGCCATGGGGAATAGCAATGCCTTGGCCGAGAAAGGTCGAGCCTTGGGCTTCACGGGCTTGCAAGCCACTGAGATAACCTTCGGCAACCAGGCCATCGGCCACTAATTTGTCAGCGAGCAGGTGCAAGGCAGCAGATTTATCCACAGCCACCTGGCCCATGGATATCTGCTCTACAGTGAGCTCAAGCATGCCGTTCTCCTAGTTAGTGCGACGGGGCGCACTAGGTATTGTTGTAGGTAAATATGTTCAAAATTAACTGACTGAGCGGTCAATTGGCAGTGGTCACTCAGCGGCGAACATCGTAAAAATACGCTTGCTGAAACGTTTAATCTAGAATTTATGGCAGATTACGCGTTAATTGCGCAAGCTTGAAGGGCCACTCGGCGCTTGCTGTGGGGCATGGGTCGAATGCAGGAATCGGTTACGATTGGACAAAATGTCGGGGCGAGCGCCAAAAAACAAGGAAATCCCGGTTTGAAACTCAGTGATATCGCACGTCTGGCCGGTGTGTCCGTTACCACCGCCAGCTATGTCATCAATGGCAAGGCCGAACAGCAGCGCATCAGCAACGCAACCGTTGAGCGTGTGCGTGCCGTGGTCCAGGCCCATGGCTTTACCCCCAACCCTCAAGCCGCCGGGCTGCGCAGCCGGCATACGCGCACCTTGGGGTTCATCCTGCCAGACCTGGAAAACCCCAGCTACGCACGCATCGCCAAACTGCTGGAACAAGGTGCGCGGGCGCGAGGCTATCAGTTGCTGATCGCCAGCTCCGATGATGAAGCGGACAGCGAACGCCAACTGCTGCAACTGTTCCGTGCCAGGCGTTGCGATGCGTTGTTCGTCGCCAGTTGCCTGCCGGCCAGCGATGACAGCTATCGCGAGCTGCAGGCCAAGGGGCTGCCGGTGATTGCCATCGACCGGGAGATGGAGCCGAACCAGTTCTGTTCCGTGGTCAGCGACGACCACCAGGCCTGCCAGCAACTCACCAGCAGCCTGCTGCAACCGTTGCCCAAGCAGATCGCGCTGATCGGCGCACGGCCCGAGCTGAGCATCAGCCAGGCGCGTACCGCCGGTTTCCGGGATGCGCTGCAAGGCTTCACGGGCGACGTGATTATCGAACAGGGCGAAGCCTTCAGCCGTGACTGCGGCCGAGAGCTGATGGAGCAACTGCTGCAACGCCTGGGGCATCTGCCGGACGCGCTGGTAACCACCTCCTACGTACTGCTGCAAGGCGTGTTTGATGCGCTGCATGATTTCCCCCTCAAGTCACGGCCCCTGCGCCTGGGCACCTTCGGCGATACGCAGTTACTGGATTTCCTGCCGCTGCCGGTCAACGCCATGGCCCAGCAACATCAGTTGATTGCCGAAACCGCCCTGCGCCTGGCCCTGGCCGCCATTGAAGAGGAACAGTACCAACCCGGCGTGCATGCGATTGGCCGGACCTTCAAGCAGCGTATCCACGAGGCCTGAGCGTGGAGCTGATCGACACCCACACGCACCTGGACTTCGAGGACTTCGACCCCGATCGCTCGCATGTCCTCGCCCACAGCCGTGAACTCGGCGTGCGACGCATGGTGGTGCTGGGGGTGTACCAGAAAAATTGGCAGCGGCTGTGGGACTTGGTGCAACAGGACGAAGGCCTGTTCGCCGCCTTCGGCTTGCACCCGGTGTATCTCGATGAGCATCGCCCCGCCGACCTGCTGGAACTGGGCGACTGGTTGACGCGCCTGCATGGCCACCGGCAACTGTGCGCCGTGGGCGAAATTGGCCTGGATTACTTTCTGGAACAGTTGGACCACCAGCGCCAGCAACCGCTGTTTGAAGCCCAACTGAAACTCGCGGTGGAGTTTAAACTGCCAGCCTTGCTCCACGTTCGCCGCAGCCACGCCGCCGTGATTGCCACCCTCAAGCGCATCCGCGTGCCCAGAGGCGGCATCATCCATGCGTTCGCCGGCAGCGCTGAAGAGGCACGCGAGTACATCAAGCTCGGGTTCAAACTGGGCCTGGGCGGCGCTGCCACCTGGCCCCAGGCCCTGCGCATGCACCGGGTACTGGCGCAGTTGCCGCTCGACGCCGTGGTGCTGGAAACCGACTCGCCGGATATGGCCCCGGCCATGTACCCCAACCAGCGCAATAGCCCGCAGCACCTGCCGCAGATCTGCACGGCCCTGGCCGAGCGCATGGGTATCAGCCCTTTATTGCTGGCTGAGGCGAGCACACGCAATGCGTGCGAGCTGTTCAACTGGTAGCGGGCTGATCACCTGCAACTTCAAGGTCATTGTCTGTCGATGGCGGGCATAGCGCACCACCAGCAAATGGATCAGCACGGCGACCAGCGAAATGTTCAGTTGCCCGATCACACTGAGCAGCCCCAACCATTCAGCGACCAAGGCCATCAGCAAGGTTGCGCACGTCAGCATGATCATGCTCGGCCGCACCAGCGCCCAGTGGTCCAGGGCCCTGAACTGGCGCAACTGCTTGACGCACCCCAACTGCAACCCGCAGTGGCAATACGTACAGTCAAACGGTATATCAATGGCAATGGCGTTCAGTTGCCAGGGCTTGAGCTCAAACGTCATGTTGCATTGGGCGCAATGCCCTTTGATACCGATTGCGGCGGCCATCGTTTTGTCCCCTCGTGACCGTGACGGATGAAATAAATTTTCACCTATTCACGCCCCGATAAAACACGCATCGGTAAATCAGGACATAAGCCACATGGCCCGCCGCTTCGTCCTTCAGAACCTCCCTACACCCGAAACGCGCCAATCAATTGCTTCAACTCAACCACCTGGGTTGCCAGTTGCCGACTGGCCGCTTCCGTGTGCTGCGCGCCTTGCGCCGCATGCTCGCCGGCGCGGTTGATTTCGACAATGTTCTGGTCGATGTCTTGAGCGACCGCCGTTTGCTGCTCCACGGCGGCGGCGATCTGCTGGTTCTGATCGACGATCATCCCAACTGCTCCCAGGATATTTTCCAGGGCTTGCTGGACTTTTTCCGACTGCCCTACCGTGCCATTCGCCATTTCATGGCTGCTGCCCATGGCCTTCACCGCCGCACCGACGCCGCTGTGCAAGCGGATGATCATCTGCTCGATTTCCTCGGTGGAGTGCTGTGTACGCCGGGCCAGAGTGCGCACCTCGTCGGCCACCACCGCAAACCCGCGCCCTTGGTCACCGGCGCGCGCCGCTTCGATGGCCGCGTTGAGCGCCAGCAGGTTGGTCTGCTCGGCGATGCTCTTGATGACCTCCAGGACGCTGCTGATGGACTGGCTGTCGGTCGCCAGTTGATTGATCACCCGCACCGATTCGTCGATCTCCGCCGCCAGGCGCGCAATACCGCCTTGCTGGGATTGCACCAGCGCACGCCCGCTGACGGTTTCATCGTTGACGCTCTGAGCACTGCTGACCGCCGCCGCCGCGCTGCGAGCCACCTCCTGGGCGGTGGCGGACATCTGGTTCATCGCCGTCGCCACTTGCTCGATCTGGCTGCGCTGGCCGGACACCGCCTGGTTACTCTGTGCCGACACCGCCTGCACCTGGCCCGCCTGCAACTCCACCTGGCTGACCGTATGCCCAACACGCTCGATCAGGTCATGAATCTTGGCCACGGTGCCATTGAACACCTGGCCCAGGTCGCCCAGTTCGTCACGGCTCTGGGCAACGAAGGTGACCGTCATGTCACCCGCCGCCACTTTGTCCATCATCGCCCCCAGGCGGCGCAAGGTGGTGCGGGTGGAGACAAAGAAACCGGCATAGAGATAGAAAATCAGCGCAAACACCGCCGCCAGGGCCGTGACCAGCAACACCATGTGCAAACGGTTCTGCGCCAGGCGCTGCTGCAACTGCTGCCCGAGGAACGCCAGGGTGGTGTCATCCAATTGATAGGTCTTGGCCATCAGTTGGCTGACGCCGTCATAAAACCCCTGCCAAGGCGCGTCGAGGGTCTCGGCCATCACCACCTGCTCTTCGAAAAACTCACTGCCTTGCTTAAGGCTCGCCTGGCTGGCTTGCGCCGAGACGTCGAGGGCGGCGTGCGCGGCCTTGCTGGCGCCCAGTGCGTCCTGCAGCTTCAAGCCATATTCACCGTGGAGTTTTTCCAGTTGCTGCAACAGTTCGTCAAAACGGGTGCTGGAGGACGAATTGATAAAGCCCTGCCCCAGGGAGTACGCGCCCATCGCCCGGCCTTCGCCCAAGGCTTGGGTGACTTGAGGGGTGACGGTGGTGACCAGGTCGCTGAGCTGGCGCAGATCACTTTGCGGATCACGGCTCAAGCCGGCTTGGCTGGCAATGATCTGGCTGAACATCTGGGCCTGGTTGAGTAACTTGCTAATCAACGCCGCTTTGTTGAGCAACGAGGTTTCCTGTTGCTGGGCCTTGAACGCGGCGATCAGTTCGTCGCGCTTACTGTCAAAGACCGCAACTTGCTCGGGCTGGGTCGCGATGGCGCGCAAGCCCTGCAAGCGCTCCACGACACTGGCTTCCAAAGCGCTGATCTTGGTCTCCAGGTCTGCCGCTTTGCCGGACTGGCCGAGGGTCGCGTTGATCTGAACCTGGTTGTTGAGAGTTTCCAACTCGCGACGCAACGCGAGGCTGCTGCCGAGCAGGTCAAGGCTTTGCAGTTCGACGCGGGTGCCCTGGTATTCACGCCAGGAGTCGCGCACCAGGTAATAGTTGGTCGCCAGCATCGGCAGCAGGAACAGCACGCTGATCAGGCTGAACTTCATGCCGAAGCTCAGGCGGTTCATCAGCGCGACGGCGGGATAGAGCAAGCTCTTCACAGGTGACCTCCCCTTCTTTTATTTTTATTGAGGCGCAGGGCGGCGGCAGATAGCCACTATTTGGCGCTCTATCTGTATAGCTCAATTCGAAAGGGAGTTTTGTAACGTAAGGTTAACGCAGAGGCGCAAGCCCTAATGCCATGTAGGAGCGAGCTTGCTCGCGAAAAACTTAACGACGCCGCGTTTATTCAGGAAGCGCGCGTTATCGTTGAGGGTTTTCGCGAGCAAGCTCGCTCCTACAAATCAGGGGAGTACCGTCCAGATGGCAAACCCGGCATACCACAGCACCGCCGCACGCAGCAGCAGTTCCCACAGGCGATCCAGGCTGTTGATGCCATCGGCCCCCACCACTGGCGGCGGGATTTCCGCAGCGGCCAGGCCGACTTTTTCCACCAGCTGTGCCGCGCTGATGTCCCAACTCAGCAGTTCGTGGAGCATCACACGGCTGACCCCGACGAAATTGCCCACCAAGGCAAAGCTGGCCGCCAGCAGGCGTACCGGCAACCAGTCAAACGCGTGGCGCAATTGCGTGGCGCGTTCGGCCACCAAGGGGTTCTGGCTGTGTTCACTGGCCAGCGCCAACAGGCGGTACGCCAGGGCGGCCACCGGGCCCAGCAGGAAATACCAGAAAATCACCGCAAAAAAGCTTTGGTACGCCTGCCACAGCAGGTAGCCCTGGACGCGCTCCAGCAGTTGCTCGCCACTGTCGGCGCCAAGCTTGAGGTCGCGTTCGGCCACATGCTCGGCCGCCTGCAGGTCACCGCGCCGCCAGGCATCACGAAACGGTCCCAACCCTGCCAATAGGTCGCCACGGCCCAGGCTATAGATCACCACCAGCAAATGCACCGGCAATGCCAACAGGCCATAGGCCACCGGTTCCAGCACCAGCAACAGCAACGCCAGCAATGCCACCGGCAACAGCACCAATACCAGCAGGATCAGCCAGGGCCGCTTGCCCATGCGCGGGCTCGATTCCAGCTTGGCCAGTTCACGCAGCCATCCGCCGTCACGCTGCAACCGCAGGCGCAAGGCCGAGAACTTCTCGATCCATACCGCCAGCACCAACACCAGGAAACTCATCGTTCGTGTCCTCCATCCTGCAGGGCGCTGCGAAAGCGCGTCCAATCAAAAGCGGGGCCCGGGTCGGTCTTGCGCCCCGGTGCGATGTCGCTGTGACCACAAATACGTTGGTGGGTGATCTTTGGGTAAGCCTTGAGCAACTGGCGGGTCAGGTCGATCAGCGCCGCATACTGGGCATCGGTGAACGGCAGGTCGTCCGTACCTTCGAGCTCGACCCCCAGGGAAAAATCGTTGCACACCTCGCGCCCGTCAAAAACGGAAACACCAGCATGCCAGGCCCGGTCGCGGCACGAAACAAATTGCGTCACAGTGCCGTCACGTTCAATCAGAAAATGCGCAGACACCCGTAGGCTGGCTATCCCTTCAAAGTAGGGATGCTCTGAAATATCCAGGCGGTTCTGGAAAAACTCCTGCACCTTGCCGGTCTTGAACTGCGCCGGAGGCAAACTGATGTTGTGCACCACCAACAGCGAGATTTCGCCTTCAGGGCGCTCGTTGAAGTTGGGCGAAGGGCAATGACGAATGCCCTGGCACCAACCGCTGGCGGGGTCCAACTGCATACAGGCTCCTTGAGTGAGACGAGGTGTGACCAGTATGCCGCGTTCCACCCTGCGGTTGCGATCACTTGCCGCGATTGAGTTGCCGCAGATTGCCCACCACGGCTGCCAGCGCACGCTCGAACAGTGGGCCGTCGTCCAAGGCGTGCAGGACGCCCTGCTTGAACGCCAGGGCTAACTGGCACGCGCTTTTCTCCAGTACCTTGAGGCCCCCTCGACTGACAAAAATATAGGTATCGGCGGGCGGCATGATTGCGGTCAACTTGCAGCGCAGGGTACCGGCTTCATGTTGCTGCAACGCAACCCAGGCACCGACTCGCAACTGCTGGACCTTGAGCAGGTCGGGGTCGTCAGGGGGCATTGATTTGTCGGCGGTCGGCGGGCCAGCGTCCAGGGTAAAAGGCTCGCGGACTTCGACCAGCGCCTCGCCGTCGAGCGGCTGAACATGCAGAGCCTGCAACCGCAGGAAAAACTCGCGGGTACTGAAAGGATCGAACGCCGCACCGGCCAACCCGTCACGCAATGCTTTGAGCAGCCCGGGTAATTGCTCCAGCAAACGCCGGCCGGCTTCGGTGTCTTCACGCAGGCCCACGCTCCAGAGCAATTCATCCAGGGTGCGCAGCGCCGCCTGCCATTGCAGCGATTGTTCACCGTTTTTGAGAACGGCCACTAACAGCACCTGGCTCCAGGCCTGCTGCACAAATTGCAGCACCGATGCCGGCAAGGTTTTGCCCACGAGCCGCCGATTGAGCACCTGCGCCACACGCTGGCGCGCCACCTGGGTATGCAGGCGCTCTTGCTCGGCGTCACGGGTATGCCGTTCAAGACGTTCACTGCGCGTGCGCTCTTGGGCTGTAAATGCGCTGAACGTGGTGAGCAACTGGGAGAAAATCGCCGGGTCTTCGACGTACTCATTCAGCAACCGCTGTACGAGTTGCTCGATACACAGATAGAGGTTGTCTCGTGAGTGGTCATGGGGCGGGCTCCAGCCGATGACGGCGCTCGCGATGTCATTGAGCAAGCGCCGCGCCGGATGCTGCGTGTAACTGAGCAGGCTCTTGTCCAGCACCGCCACTTTCAGCAGCGGGATCTGCAAGCGGGCGATCAGCGCCTTGAAAGCGTCCGGCACACTGCGGTCATCGAGCATGAACTCGAACAGCATGGCCACCAGATTGATCACATCTTCGTCTGCTTCTTCCAACACCCGCGACTTGCCACTTTTGACACTGACCCGGGTGAGCAACTGTTCAAGCTGGCTGCGCAGGTCGAAATCGTCCTCGCACTCCGGCTCCGGTACATATTGCTGCAAATGCGACAGCAGCCGCAGCAGATCGCGGGTGGCAATGGGTTGCGGCTCGGCGCTGGCTTCAAGGGTCGGGGCCACGCTGCCACGCACGGCTACCAGCAACGTCTGCAAGGCGCTGAACGCTTGCTGGCCGCTTTTATCCAGCGGCGGGTCGGCCACCGCTTGGCCGGTGCAGTCCTGGTGCTCCCGGGCCGCACGCCCGCCGGCTCGACGGGATGGGATCGCTTTGAGTTCCGGCAATACGCCAGTGGCGATCAGCAATTGGTTGGCCTCGCCATACAACAGGTCGGCGTCACTGAGCACGTATTTCTCAAACAGCTTGAGCATGACCAGCTTGACGCGGATCTCCACCCCGAGGCTGCGCCCTGCTTGCAGGAAAAACTCGCACAGCCGCGCCGGGCCCAAGGGGTTTTCCGGATCATCCAGGCGCCTGCCAAGCAGTTCACTCAAGCGCGCGTTCAATTGCCCCAGCGCCAAGCCATCACGGTGTCGCACCCGACCGAGCATCGCCTCCAGGGCCACGGCTTTTTCCACGTCATCGGCGCTGGTGCCGGGTACCGCCTCATAAGACACCAGCGGCACCAGGTGTGCCCCGCTGCACCGGGCCTGGCCCAGGTTGGCGAACGCCACGAACAGCTGCTCCATGAACACGCGTTCGAAGTTCTTGCGCTTGAGGCGCAGGTCGCGCATGGCCTCGAAAAAAATATGATGGTCGACGGTGCTACGGGCCTTTTCGGCCATTTCAAACAGGGTGTCGTCGGCGTTATCGAACAGTTCCTGCAAGCCTTGCTGCAGTTGTTGCGCAGCCTTGTCACGCACCTGCAGCAACACCACCGGCAGGCGCGCGAGCGGCGATGGCGTGGCCTGTGCCCTGTTGATAGGCACCACCTTCCCGTCATTGTGCATCCTGGCCTCCTGAAACGGCGGTTTTGAGAGGTGGAAAGACCGGGGCAGGCCCGGCAGGCCCTGCAAATATCCCGGTTACCACCAAGACGTCAAAGCTATGACGCCAATTGCAAGGCGCGAGATTATCTTGCAAACGAGGGCAGTTGCGCCAGCACACTCTGACTTTGTGCGGTAAATGAGTGGCGAGCCTGGGTTAGAACGCACGCTGGCCCTATAATCGAGGCACTTTGTTTGTGGAGCCTGTTATGCCGAACCTCCGTCTTGCCGACCTCACCGCCGAAATCGAAGCCAACGTGCGCCGCGCACTGCTGGAAGACATCGGCAGTGGTGACATCACCGCGCAGTTGATCCCGGCCGAACGGCTGGCCAAGGCCACGATCATTACCCGTGAAGCGGCCGTGATTGCCGGTACGGCCTGGGTGGATGCAGTGTTTCGTCAACTGGACCCACGGGTCGCCGTGCATTGGCAGGTAGCTGACGGTGAACGTGTCAGCCCCAACCAGGCGCTGTTCCACCTTGAAGGCCCGGCACGCTCGCTGCTCACGGGTGAACGCAGTGCGCTGAATTTTTTGCAGATGCTGTCAGGTGTAGCCACCCGAGCGCAGTTCCTGGCGGATTTTGTCGCGAGCACCCAGGTCAAACTGCTGGACACCCGCAAGACACTCCCAGGTCTGCGTTTGGCGCAGAAGTACGCGGTGACCTGCGGCGGTTGCCACAACCACCGCATCGGGCTGTATGACGCGTTCCTGATCAAGGAAAACCACATCGCCGCCTGCGGTGGTATTGCCCAAGCGATTACGGCCGCCCACAAAATAGCCCCGGGCAAGCCGGTGGAAATCGAAGTGGAAAGCCTGGAAGAGTTGCGCGAAGCCCTGGCGGCGGGTGCCGACATCATCATGCTGGATGAACTGAGCCTGGACGACATGCGCGAAGCCGTGCGCCTGAACGCCGGCAAGGCCAAGCTGGAAGCCAGCGGCGGGATCAATGAAACCACCTTGCTGCCTATCGCTGAAACCGGCGTGGACTACATCTCCATCGGGGCGATGACCAAGGATGTGAAGGCGGTGGACCTGTCGATGCGCCTCAGTATCTGAAGATGCCGTAACCGTAGGAGCGAGCTTGCTCGCGAAAAACCCTAACGATAACGCGTACCTCTGGGGGCACGCGGTGGTCTTGAGTGTTTCGCGAGCAAGCTCGCTCCTACAGGCTGCTTTTAAACTACAAGGTTATTCATCTCGCAGTACTCGTCCCATTCGACACCCAGCACCTCGGCCGCCTCTTTGTGCAAGGCCAACCGCGCGGCTTCGAACTCTTCGGGTGTCGAGGTGTACTTGAGGGTCAGCTCCCAAGGCTGGTAGCCCTGGCTCTCGGCCTCATCTTCAAATGCCCACTGAATCTGGTCACGCTGATCGTCAGCGCTCAGGTCCTTGATCTCTTCTTTAAGCTGCGGCGTCGCCTCGAGGTATTTCTCGAGAGCTTCTTGGTGCCGAACTTCCTGGGTCATCTCAGTCGTGGTCATGTCGTTCTCTTAGATCGAGGAATGGGAATGCATCTGGGTCTTCAAGGTTGCGCAGATACAAAAGAGCGGGCGCAAATGCCCGGCTCACCTGGCCTTCAGAACCATTCTGGGATCATCTGAAAACATTGCCGTTGAAACAGTGGTGCCTGTGGTGCCCGAGACAGGAATCGAACCTGCGACCTTCGCGTTACGAGTGCGCTGCTCTACCGGCTGAGCTACACGGGCGGTGGGCTAAAGCTAGCACTGCATTGGGCATGCAGCAACTTGCTCGCTCACCGCCCGGCGACTGTCACGCGCCGTTGGCGCCACAACCCTTGGCAGCGTACTGCGGGTCTACCGTGGTGGCACAGCTCCAGCCGCTGGTAGCGCTGCGGGTCAGGGTGATGGTCTTGCCGAGCACGGGCGCGGGCGCATCGAGGATTTCACAACGCAGGGTACCGGCGCCCGAGGCCACATCGCCCGTCACTTCGATAGTGCAGTTGGCGGTAGGGCTGGTGCCCCCGATGAGGGCCAGGGTCGGCACGGTGCCCTGGTTAATGACGTCCTCATAGCCGGCCTTCAACGCGCTGATTTCAGCCAACCCCGCGGTGAACTTGGCCTTGGCCTGGTGCTTGGTGTACATGGGCAGGCCGATGGTGGCCAAAATGCCGATGATTGCCACGACGATCAATAACTCGATCAAGGTAAAACCTTTTTGACGCATTTCTTTCACTCTCCAGAATAGAACCATGACAAGGCGCGTCCTGCGCCCCGTAGTGTGCAACGGCGCCAGTGTACTCATCCCCACGCAGCCGTTCGCCTGCAAGACGCACAATCTGACATTTTATCGCCCAACACCAGCCTGGCCGACTCCGCCACCTGACTAAGCTATAAATTCTTCACGACCTGGGTGTGCCAACTTCACATGAACGACACGTCGACAATCTATGCCTGGGAGGGCATCAACCGCAAAGGGCGCCGGGTATCCGGAACGATCGCCGGCCATAACCTTGCGCTGATCAAGGTGCAACTGCGCCAGCAAGGAATCTGCCCCGAGCGAGTGCGCAAGAAGTCTTGTGCACTGCCGACCTTCAAGACGCGCATAACGCCCGCAGATATCGCTCTGTTCACTCGCCAGTTGGCTACCTTGCTCAAGGCCGGCATCCCGCTGCTGCAAGCCTTCGACATCATCAGTGAAGGCGTCGAAAACCCACAGCTGCGCGAACTGGTGAAAGCGCTGAAACAGCATATTGCCAGCGGCCACCCGTTGGTTGCTGCCCTGCGTCAATATCCCCGCTACTTCGATGAGCTGTACTGCAATCTGGTGGCGGCTGGCGAAATGGCCGGAGCCCTTGAAACCCTGCTGGAGCGCGTGGCGATTCATCTGGAAAAAAGCCAACGGCTCAAAACCAGGATCAAGAAAGCCATGACCTACCCTATCGCGGTACTGGTCATTGCCACAGGGGTGAGCACAGTGCTGTTGATCCATGTGGTGCCGCAATTCCAGAACGTGTTCGCCGGGGTCAACGGCCAATTGCCGGGATTTACCCTGGGGGTCATCGCGCTGTCGGAACTGCTGCAACAGGCGTGGTGGATGCTGGGGCTGGGTGTGGGCGCGGCGCTGGTTGCGGGGCGCCACGCCTACCGTACTTACCCGGGGTTTCGCCATGGGTGGGCAGCAGGTTTGTTGAAAATGCCCGTGGCAGGCAAACTGCTGCACAAATCTGCGGTCGCCCGCTACGCTCGCACGCTATCCACTACCTTTGCGGCGGGCGTTCCTCTGGTACAGGCATTGGGTTCGGTGGCTGGCGCCGTCGGTCATGGCCCCTTCAAACAGGCAATCGAACGTATGCGCCATGATGTATCCACAGGCATGCAGTTGAATCAATCGATGCATAACAGCGGCCTGTTCCCAGGCATGGCGATCCAGATGACCGCAATCGGTGAGGAGTCCGGCACCCTGGACCGCATGCTGGAAAAAGTCGCGAACCACTACGAGTCAGACGTGGACACCTTGGTCGACAACCTCACCAGCCTGATGGAGCCGCTGATCATGGTGGTATTGGGGGGGATTGTCGGCGCGCTGGTAGTCGCCATGTACTTGCCGGTATTCCAATTGGGGACGGCGTTTTGAGCCTGCTGCTGAGCGAACATCCCTGGGCGTTTGTTGGCCTGGCGCTGGTGTTGGGCCTGATCGTCGGCAGCTTCCTCAATGTGCTGGTGTGGCGCCTGCCCAAAATGCTCGAGCGGGAGTGGCGTGCCCAGGCCCATGAGATTCTGGAGTTGCCAGCCGAGCCCGGTGGGCCCGCCTATAACCTGATGCGCCCCAACTCATGCTGCCCGCACTGCAATCAACCGATTCGGCCTTGGGAAAACATTCCGGTGCTCAGCTACCTGCTGCTCCGGGGGCGTTGTGCCCACTGCCGCGAGCCCATCAGCCTACGCTATCCTCTCACCGAACTGGCGTGCGCGCTGACCTGCGCCGCTGTCGCCTGGCACTTCGGCTTCGGCTGGCAAGCCGGCGCGGTGATGCTGTTGAGTTGGGGCTTGCTGGGGATGAGCCTGATTGATCTGGACCACCAACTGCTGCCGGATGTGCTGGTGCTGCCGCTGCTATGGCTGGGGCTGATCCTCAACAGCGCTGACCTGCTGACGCCCCTGCCCGATGCAGTATGGGGCGCGGTCATCGGCTACATGAGCTTGTGGAGCCTGTTCTGGCTCTTCAAGCTGGCCACTGGCAAGGACGGCATGGGCCATGGCGACTTCAAATTATTGGCCTTGCTGGGAGCCTGGGGCGGCTGGCAGATTCTGCCGATGACCCTGCTGATGGCCTCGCTGCTGGGCGTGTTTGTTGGGTTGATTCTGTTGCGTTTGCGTAAGGCCCAGGTGTCAGCGCCAATGCCGTTTGGCCCCTGCCTGGCAATTGCCGGCTGGATTGCATTGCTCTGGGGTGGTCAAATAACCGACTTCTATTTGCAGTCTGTCGGTTTCAGATGACCACTTCTGTTGCAACACCCTGGATTCTTGGGCTCACGGGCGGCATTGGCAGCGGCAAAAGCGCTGCGGCCGAGCACTTTATCAAGCTGGGCATCGACCTGGTGGACGCCGATCACGCCGCGCGCTGGGTGGTCGAGCCTGGCCGCCCGGCGCTGGCGCGCATTGCCGAACATTTCGGCAGTGGCGTGCTGCAAGCCGACGGCCAACTGGACCGTGCCGCGCTGCGCAAACTGATCTTTGAGATCCCACAAGAACGCCTGTGGCTGGAAGCCTTGCTGCACCCGCTGATCGCCGAGGAAATTCGCAGCCACCTGGCACGCGCCCAGTCGCCCTACGCGATCCTGGTGTCACCGCTGCTGATCGAGTCCGGGCAGTACAGCATGACCCAGCGCATCCTGGTGATCGACGTGCCGCAATCGCTGCAGATTCAGCGTACCCTGCAGCGCGACGGCATCAGCGAACAACAGGTGCAGGCGATTCTCAAGGCTCAGTCCAGCCGCGAAGACCGCCTGAACCATGCCGATGACGTGCTGGTCAACGATAAGGACCTTGCCTGGCTGCATGGCGAGGTCGAGCGACTGCACCACTTTTACCTTACTTTGCGTGGAGGCCGATCATGAGCCAACCCTTGACCGTCGACTGCCCAACCTGCGGCGCCCCCGTGGAATGGAAAGCGACCAACCTCAACCGGCCGTTCTGCTCGGACCGTTGCAAACTCATCGACCTGGGTGCCTGGGCCGCTGAAGAACACAAGATTCCCGTGGCCCCGGACGCCGAAGACGAACTGTTTTCCGAAGACCTGCCGCCGCGCCACTAAGGCCGCATAAAGGCATATTCCTGCTGGTCGTCGAGGTTTTCTGCAAGGTATTGCAACTCGTCGGCCAGGTCTTCGAAGCTGCGTACACCCTTGCTTTGCTGCACCACTGCGCTGAGCATGGCGCGCAAGGTCAAACCGGGGTCAAAACCGATTTCCTGCGCTGCATCCTGGCTTCTGCGCAACTCCTGCCGTGCCCATTCATACACACTCATGATTCATGCTCCTGAAAATTTTGCCGAGCATGGACCTGCGCCACTGCCCTGCTTTTGACCTGGATCAACGCCGCGAATCGTCGTCCTTCCACGGCGCCGAGAGGTAGCGGGTGCGGTTGAAGGTCTCCAGCCATTCCGGGCAAAACACCACCAGCGCGCTGATGACCATGCCGTTGATAAAGGCTTCGGGAAAGATGATCAGCCACAGGTAACCGACAAAATCCTCCAGCCATTGCGGCATTGCAAAAAGGCCGTCGAACCACAGCAGTCCCAGGCCGGCCAACAGGCACAGCAATGCCGACAGTGCGGCAGCAAAAAAGCCCGAACAGAAGATATACACAAAGGGGTTTCGCGGCTGCGCCCGCTCCACCAACAGCGCGCACCCTTCGGTGACCAGCACCGGCAGCACGATCAGGAGCAGGCCATTGACGCCAAGCGCGGCCTGGTCCTGACGCCCCAACAGCATCAAGCCAAGCTGGGCGGCAAAACCACCGACGATAGCCAGCGGCCAATCGAGCAGCAAGGTCACGGCGGTCATGCCGATGAAGTGATAGGACACGCCGGTATCGAAATCCCGCCGCACCAGCCACAGCATGAACAGTGCGAACACCGTGCCGAACAGCAAATGCTGGCGCCGCCGGTCGGCAAACAGCTCCACCCAGGGCGAGCGCAGGATCGCCCATATCACCACGGGCGCATACACCAGCCAGCCGATACCGAGGGTCTGGGGTGCCAGAACCGCTGCACTGATCACGGACGCTCTGCCTTTACCAAAAAACTCATCACACACCTCGTCCCTGGCCTGTTTCACGTGAGCATTCTACACCCGCGTTTTAAGGCAAGACTTCCTGTGGTCATCATTTGAACGCTAAGCTGCGACTATGGATGACTCAGATTATTTGCGCCTGCTCACCGTAGCAGCCGAACAAGCCAACGCATTCCTGTCCAATGCCCGCAAGTGGGAGCGTGAGCGTTGGGTCTGCCAGCGCCTGCTGCAAGGCTTGAACGTGCCCTATCGTGTCGAAGAGTTTCACGCAGCGGGCCAGGAGCCGCCCGACGTGCTGTTTCGCGACGCCAGCTTCGAGGTCTTTTTTGTGCTGGACGAGGGCCGTCGCCTGAACGACGAGTGGCGCGATGAGCTGCTGCGCAGGCGCAGTGCTTTCTCCCTGAGCCAACTTGTACGGCGCGAAGCCAAGCCACGGCGTATCCCCGCCCATGAGTTCCTGCTGCGCCTGGCCCCCACACTGCGTAAAAAAGCTCACAACTACAAAGAACGCGGCATGGATCTGGGGGAGCTGGACCTCATTGCGTTTACCAGCCTCAAACGCGAGGTGCTGGACCTCAACAGCCATTTTCCGCCGCCGACCGAATACCTGCGTCAGGGCTGGCGCTCGCTATCGCTGGTGGGGCCGACATTCGCACGGGTCCTGTTCGCACATCCCGACGCGCCGGACTTCTTGCGCAACAACCTGGGCCGCAGCATAGTGTTTGATGTCGGCATCAGCCTGTGATGCCCCTGGCTGTAACGTGGCGCCCCTTTGCAACGTCTACCTGACGAGGCCTTTATGACCAGCCGCCTGAAACCCGATGACCAAGAGCGTGTCGAAGAGTACCTGCAACTCTCCCAGAACAGAGTCGAGCGCAAGCCTTTCCGGCCGTGGCTGCTCCTCTGCGTGGTGCTGGTAGTGGTGATCGGGCTCGGTGCGCTGAGCCGCCTATTGAGTTACCTGACGCTATGAGCCGCCTGGCGCTCGCGAGGGTAACTGCTCCGATTTCTTTTAGCCTTGCGAGATATCCCCATGACCCATCGTATTATTATCGTCGGCGGCGGTGCCGGCGGCCTGGAGTTGGCTACCCGCCTGGGTAAGACCCTGGGCAAGCGTGGCAAGGCCAGCATCACGCTGGTCGACACCAACCTGACCCACATCTGGAAGCCCTTGCTGCACGAAGTGGCTGCCGGCTCGCTGAATTCCTCGGAAGACGAACTCAACTACGTCGCCCAAGCCAAATGGAACCACTTCGAGTTCCAGCTGGGCCGTATGAGCGGGCTTGACCGTGAACAGAAGAAAATCCAGCTGGCCGCCACCCTCGACGAAGAAGGCCGCGAACTGGTGCCCGCCCGCGTGCTGGGCTACGACAGCCTGGTGATTGCGGTAGGCAGCACCACCAACGATTTCGGCACCGAGGGCGCGGCGCAACATTGCCTGTTCCTCGACACCCGCAAGCAGGCCGAGCGCTTCCACCAGCAATTGCTCAACCACTACCTGCGCGCCCATGCAGGCCAAACCGACGCCGTTGAACAGATCAGCGTCGCCATCGTCGGCGCCGGTGCCACCGGGGTTGAGCTGGCCGCCGAGCTGCATAACGCCGCCCATGAGCTGGCCGCCTATGGTCTGGACCGTATCAAGCCAGAAAACATGCACATCACCCTGATCGAAGCCGGCCCGCGGGTATTGCCTGCCCTGCCGGAGCGGATCGGTGGGCCAGTGCATAAAACCCTGGAGAAACTAGGGGTGACGGTACTGACCAATTCGGCGGTCAGTGAAGTAACCGCCGACGCCTTGATCACCAGCAGCGGCCAGGTGATTCCGGCTAGCCTCAAGGTCTGGGCGGCCGGTATCCGCGCCCCCGGTTTCCTCAAGGACATCGATGGCCTGGAAACCAACCGCATCAACCAGCTGCAAGTCCTGCAAACCCTGCAAACCACCCGCGACGAAAACATCTTCGCCTTTGGTGATTGCGCCGCTTGCCCGCAGCCGGGCACCGACCGCAATGTACCGCCACGGGCCCAAGCGGCTCACCAACAGGCGTCATTGCTGGCCAAATCGCTGAAGCTGCGGATTGAAGGCAAAGAGCTGCCGACCTACAAGTACACCGACTACGGCTCGCTGATCTCGCTGTCGCGCTTTTCTGCGGTGGGTAACCTGATGGGCAATTTGACGGGCAGTGTGATGCTGGAAGGCTGGCTGGCGCGGATGTTCTACGTGTCGCTGTACCGCATGCACCAGATGGCCCTGTATGGGTTCTTCCGCACGGCGATGCTGATGCTGGGCAGCAAGATCGGCCGCGGCACCGAGCCACGCCTTAAATTGCATTAACAACCTGGCCTCGAAAGAGGCCTGGTAAATGTGGGAGCAAGTCGAATCGTCGCACCGCCGCTCCCACATTTGTTTTGCGGTGAATTCAGGATTCACGCAGGCAAAAAAAATCCCCGTATCTTTCGATACGAGGATTTTTAATATGGTCGGGGTAGGGGGATTCGAACTCCCGACATCCTGCTCCCAAAGCAGGCGCGCTACCGGACTGCGCTATACCCCGGTAATAAAAAGGCGACCTTTCAGTCGCCTTCTTCGATCAGCGCTTTTGGCCTCTGATCTTAAGATTCGATTCCAGCGTTAACTGGTCTCAAAAATGGTGGGTCGTGTGGGATTCGAACCTACGACCAATTGGTTAAAAGACAATTGGTTTTAGTGCTTCATAGCCCAGGATCGTGTTCGCTACACATAGCTGTTTCCGTGGCCTCGCAGCCTCTAATGAACCCACATTAGAGGCTCCAAACCATGAAAATCTCTGCGGTCGTTTCGACCAAAGGCGGCGTAGGCAAAACTACCATCGAGGCCAACCTCGGCGCTTTTTGTGCGGATGCAGGCCTGCGCGTGCTCATGATCGACCTAGATCCTGCACAGCCTTCGCTCTCCTCGTATTACCAATTGGTCGATGAAGCTCAAGGAGGCATCTACGACCTGCTGGCATTCAATATCACCGAATCAGCCAAGATCATATCCAGCACCACGATACCAAACCTGTCGCTTGTCATTTCCAACGACATCAACAACCAACTGAACAGCCTGATCCTGCAAGCACCTGACGGACGGTTGCGACTCGCCAACCTGATGCCGGGCTTCAAAGATCATTTCGACCTGGTACTGATTGACACCCAAGGCGCCAGGTCGGCAATGCTCGAAATGGTGGTCCTAGCCTCTGATTTGGTCATATCCCCACTTCCGCCCAATATGCTCGCTGCACGGGAGTTCAGCCGGGGATCCATGCAGATGCTGGACGGCCTGCGCGCCTATGGGCGCCTGGGCATGAAAATCCCTCCTGTGCGGATCGTCGTCAACAATCTCGACCAAACCACCGACGCGCAAATGATCGAGCAGTCGGTACGGGAAATTTTCCAGGACAATGACGAAATCAACGTTCTGGAATGCGTCGTCCCCTCCGCAGTGGTGTTTCGTAACAGTTCATCCCTGGGCGTCCCAGTACACCGCTTGGAATACAGACAGCCTTCCAACCGCATATCCCCTGCAGCCCTTGTCGTGATCCGCCAATTGGCCATTGAGCTTTTTCCAGAATGGCGTGACCGCTTCGAGGCCATGACCGAGGAAAAGGTAGCTAACTTGGTGAGGGAGGGTCGTTGAAATGGCGAAGCCCTCCATTACCGACGCCCGCAGTATTACTGCAAACCTCATCCTAGAGGTTGGCAAGTACTACAGCGCTCAGCAATTGCGCAGCTTGCAAGCCAAGCTCAGTGGAACCGCACGAGAAATCCGAGCCCTGACAAGCGGTTACCAATTACCCGGTCGGATTGGCGCTCAGTTGAGCGTTGACCAGCTTCAGCTTTTGCAGGACGCCGCGAAGCTTATCGAGTCAGTGAACTCGAACATTAAGCACGCGAAGGAAAAGCGCGGCCGCGACGAAAACCAAGCCAAACGCCGTCAGCAAAGTCGATATGCCGAAGCCAAACGCCTGGTAGCTGAAACATATTTAGAACCCTTTGCTCCTGAGCCAACGGCTTTGGACCCTCTTCTAGATATTCTTAAAACAGCGCTGACGCTTAATCGAGCAGACGTTTTCAGGAATGGTTATTCCCCTAGGGAGTTCAATCTCAGGCTCCGTGATTACCTGTCGCCTGCCAGAACTCGAAAGCTCATTGGCTGGACCAGCCCAAGTGCTTTTTGGATAAGCACGGTTCTCTCTCTTCGTAATGACGTTGTGCAAGCTGTTGAGCAAGAGATTGCTTACGACGATGGGTCAAGTGTTCAAGACCGCCTTGATGCCCTGAAACAGAAGGTTGCGGACTGCCTTGCCCGGACTCACCTCTCTGCTGATGAGGAAGAAACACTTCGCCTGTGGTCAGAGGCGCTCTCCCCCCGCCTCCAACAGGAAGGGGGTGAATGATGGACAAGCAAAAAGTCCTCAGCAAGGTCGCCAAACTCATGGCGCTGGCCAAGTCACAAGGCGCTGCCCCAAACGAAGTGGAAATTGCACTTCGTCAAGCTCGCCATTTGATGAATCAGTACAACTTGGAACACACCGAAGTCGCTGCCCATACAATCGAAGAATCCATTGTGGGTACCAAAACCCGTCGGGCACCGCAGGATTGGCTGCACAACCTGGCCTCAATCTGTTCCCAAGCCTTCGATTGCAGCCACTTGGCGTATTT
Organism: Pseudomonas sp. AP42; assembly: GCF_001728935.1. NCBI lineage: Bacteria > Pseudomonadati > Pseudomonadota > Gammaproteobacteria > Pseudomonadales > Pseudomonadaceae > Pseudomonas > Pseudomonas sp. AP42. The sequence goes on along the minus strand of NZ_LYSO01000018.1, from coordinate 8,884 downwards.
CAATCCGCTACTTGGCTGGTCCTTCAAGTTCTTGGGGAAAGGTATTTCACCCGATCTGGCAGCTCACACCTATTCAACGCTGCATCACCAGCTTGTCGCAGCCCGACGAGCTCATGTTGCCCAGCAGAAGCGCTGCCAACTGAAAACCAAACGTCACCGCGGCCAACTGTTTGCCGAGGGCTGGCTCAATGCCGTCGCCTCTAAGGTGAACCAGTTTGCAGGTGGGATAGACGAAAACACTGCGCTGGAGATCCAAGCCTACCTGGAATGGCATCATCCAAAACTAACGCTAGCCATTATCAAGCCCATCGAAGCCAAAGGTCATGACACCCGCTCTTTGCAAGCGGGATGGGACCAGGGCAAGCATGCCAGGCTGCATCGTGGTGTCGGACAGCAGTCACAAGGAGCCCTTGGGCATGGAGGGAGCCAATGAGAACTCATTCGCTTTCACCTTTGGCCATGGCGGCGCTGGAACAAGCCAGATCCCAACTTGGGCTTGCCCCGGTTCACAAACACCATGTTTGGAGTGAGGCAGAAGAGCGCTCGCTCATTGCCCGCTATCCCAATGAACCGACTCAGGTCCTAGCCGCCGAATTGGGGCTCAGCGTCTATCAGGTCTATGCCAAAGCCAAACGGCTGGGCTTGAGCAAAAGCGCCGAGTTTCTTCGCAGTAGTCTCTGTGGCCGGCTTGACGGCAAGTTGGACGCAGAATTCCGCTTTCCCAAGGGATCCGTCCCATGGAATAAGGGCCTTAAGGGGCTCCCCTCCTCTGGCCGTATGACTCAGACGCAGTTTAAGGCCGGCAATAAACCGGGGAACTGGCTGCCTATTGGCAGCCTGCGCACAACTCCTGACGGTTATCAGCAGAAGAAAATCACCGATACCGGTTACCCACCCGTTGACTGGAAAGCCGTGCATGTACTGCTTTGGGAGGAGCATCACGGACCAGTCCCTATAAACATGTGCGTGTGCTTCAAGGACGGCAACAAGGCCCATATAGCCCTGAATAACCTGGAGTTGCTGACGAGAGCAGAACGTATGCGTCGGAACACCATTCATCGGTATCCGGAAGAGCTGAAATCCGCAATACGCGCTATCGGCAAACTCAAACGCACCATCCGGGAGGTTGAACATGAAGAACAAGATTGAAGATCTACGTAATCACCTGTTCGTCGCGATCGAGAGCCTCCTGGACCCAGAAAGACCAATGGAAATCGAACGGGCCAAAGCGGTTGCCGAGGTTGCTCAGGTCATGATCAATTCAGCGAAGGTTGAAGTCGACATGGTCAAAGCCCTGGGGGCACGCAACGGGAGTGGTTTTCTTCAGATAGGCCAGGAGTCTGGGAAATGAATCACCTTGACCTCTCACCTCCCTACTCCGTAGAGGCTGAACAAGGTGTGTTAGGTGGGCTACTGCTCGACAACAACACCTGGGATCTCGTCGCAGACAAACTGGATGCCTCTGATTTTTTCCGACACGACCATCGGTTGCTGTTCCGGACAATGGCAAGCCTTGCTGACAAGTCCATTCCGTTCGACATCGTCACCGTCCACAACGCGTTGGAGGAGCCAGACGAAGCCGGAGGGCTGAGCTATCTGGGCGAGCTGGCCAAAAACACGCCGTCTGTAGCCAACATCGAGCATTACGCATCCATCGTGCGTAATCGCTCTCGGCTCAGACAGCTCATGTCCCTTGGATACCAATGCTCTCGCGAGGCGACAGACCCGTTGGCAAGTGCGGAGGATGTTCAAGAATCAATTGAACAGCAACTGTTCGCTCTGGGTGAAGGCAAGAGCGCAACGGAATTCGTCAATATCAACCAATGCCTGACGAACGTCGTCGAACAAATAGACGAACATTTCAACGGCAATATCACCGTGACCGGCCTGCCTTCAGGCCTGGAGGACCTGGACGAGCTGACGTCGGGTTTTCAAGAAGCCGACCTGATCATCCTCGGCGCGCGCCCGTCTATGGGGAAGACCTCTCTGGCCTTGAACTTCATAGATACGGCTCTGCAGGCAAAGCTTGATCGTACAGTTCAGGTTTTCAGCATGGAAATGCCGGCCAAAGCACTGATGTATCGATTGATGGGCATCCTAGGCCATATCGATCTGGGCAGGCTATTGAAGGGCAAGCTCGATGATGATGATTGGCCGAAGCTGACTGCAGCGGTTTCTCGTATTAATGGCTATGGAGAGCGGCTGGTCATCGACGACTCATCAGCGCTCACGCCTGCAGTAATCAGAGCTAAATCTCGTCGAGCAGCTCGTCGCTTCGGACACCCGAGCTTGATCCTGATCGATTACCTGCAGCTCATGCGCTGCCCAGGTCAGGAAAACAGGGCCAACGAGATCAGCGCTATATCCCAGTCCCTCAAGGCCCTAGCGAAAGAGATGAATTGCCCGGTGGTTGCGCTTTCCCAGCTCAACCGAGAACTGGAGCGACGGCCAAATAAGCGTCCGATCAACGCAGACCTGCGTGATAGCGGTGCGATTGAACAGGACGCGGACCTGATTATGTTCGTCTACCGGGACGAGGTGTACCACCCTCAGAGCGAACACAAAGGCATTGCAGAAATCATTCTCGGCAAGGCGCGTAACGGCCCAACTGGGACCGTACGAACAGCCTTCATCGCCAATCAGACCCGGTTTGCCAACCTCAGTCCCAACGCCGGCTGGCAAGGGGCTCAACTATGAAAAAGCACACCTCAGCGATGAATACTCTCGTACGCATCACTCACTGGTGCCTTCAATGCGATAGCCACCACCCGAAACATCAAGTGAGTGGCGCTCCAGCCTTACCCGGCGGTGAAGTGGACGAGCTTATTTGCCCTACTTGCAATAGCTATGACATCGAGGAGCTTCAGGAGGTGTCGGATGCACAGTAGCGCCGAGCTATTTCCTAGTATCCATGCCGGTGCCGTGTTCGAAGCCTCTGCTGTGGCTCATGCCCATAAATCTGGGATCAACCCGGTGGAGCTCGACGCATTAGCTCAAGCGATCGGCCGCCTTGCTCGTGACCACAGCACCGTGGTCCCAATGAGCATGCGTGAGGATCTGTTGGAGTTTGAGAAGCTCGGCTACGTCGAGCTGACCAACACGCCCAGCGCAACAATTACCGTTGAACTGCTCTGTGCGGGCGCCTTGCTATCCAGCTACTTCTGGTCGGTTTGGGTGCCCCGCTACCTCCAGTGCTGCTCGCTGAAAGTGGCCGTCATGTCTCACCTGCAACACCCCGCGGAAGTTCAGCACTGCAGCGTGGTGTTCCGCGTGCCTGGAGCACGTGAGGCTACGCGTCACTTTTTGCATGAGCTCGGTACCAAGTTTCCTGGCGATCAGGCTGAAATCATCGCGATCCAGACCGGTAACGTTCTGGCAGACAGGGATGCAGAGCTATGACCACCAATCTCCTACGCGGAAAAAGCGAGAGCCTTCGTGTACTCGTGAAGTTTGCTGAAGCGAATGGCTGGACGGTGTCTCGCACTCAAGGTGGCCATATCAAGTTCACGAAATCTGGCCTTGGATCGATTTACACCTCATCAACCGCAAGCGATTACCGCTCAGGCCTCAACGCCAAAGCCCGTATTCGTCGTGCTGATCGAGCTCAAACCCTACACTCGCAGGAGGCAATCTAATGCCTATCCGTCATTGCATCGTCCACCTGATCGACAAAAAACCCGATGGCACACCTGCTGTTCTCCAGGCACGCGATTCGGAGCTATCCGAATCGGTCGCCATCGAGAACATGCTTGCCGACCTCAACGAGAGCTATAACGCCAAACAAGGCAAGGCCTGGGGTTTCTTCCATGCCGAGTCCGGCGCGCACCCGTTTAGCGGCTGGTTAAAGCAGTACTTTGAAGGTGACCAGGACTTCACCGCCTTCAGCCACACGGCGGTCGAGCATCTGCAAAAGCTGATGGAAGAGTCCAACCTCTCCACCGGTGGCCACGTACTGTTTGCCCATTACCAGCAAGGCATGACCGACTACCTAACTGTCGCCCTGCTCCACCACAGTGAAGGCGTGGTGGTTACTGACGATCTGGACGTCACTCCTTCACGCCACCTGGACGTTGGCCAGTTGCACCTGGCAGCGCGTATCAACTTGTCCGAGTGGCAGAACAACAAGCAATCCAAGCAGTACATCTCGTACATCAAAGGCAAAAACGGTAAGAAGATCTCGGGGTATTTCAGCGACTTCATTGGCTGCATGGAAGGCGTCGACGGCCCGGGCGAAACCCGCGCCCTCCTCAAGGCGTTCAGCGACTTCGTTGAAAACGAAGACCTGCCAGACGAATCGGCCCGCGAGAAAACCAAGGCCCTGGTGGACTACGCCACCAGCCAGGCCAAGCTCGGTGAACCCATGGGCCTGGAGGAACTGTCAGGCTTGATCGATGAAGATCGCCCCAAGGCGTTCTACGACCATATCCGCAATAAGGACTACGGCCTGTCGCCGGAAATCCCCCTGGATAAACGCACTCTCAACCAATTCCGTCGGTTCACCGGCCGTGCCGAAGGCTTGTCCATCAGTTTTGAAGCGCATCTGCTAGGGGACAAGATCGAGTACGACGAGGCGTCCAATTCATTAGTCATCAAGGGGTTACCTACCCAACTCACTGATCAGTTGAAACGTCGCTGAACACACTTTCTACCCTAGGCATCGGAGCCCACCATGAGTAACAAACCACAGCGTCTGCATGAAGAAAAATTCGTTATTCGCCTGCCCGACGGGATGCGCGAACGCATCGCGTTGGAAGCACGTGAAAACGCCAGGTCGATGAACTCAGAAATTGTTTATCGGCTGGAGACAACTGCCGAACTTGAAGCTGCTCTGGATCGTGCTTTGAAAATCATTGACCAGCTTTTGGCGGCAAGCCCGGCTTATGAGCAGCCAGGAGCCAGAGTATGAAAGCGTCTTTGGCCCAAACCATGAAAGATAAGCTGTTGCTGCCGGCGTTTGAATCGAAGTCGCCGGTGGCAGCGCGAATGAGCGACCCCATCGTCGATACCCCCATGCTGTTGACTCTCGACGAAACGCTGCCGTATGACGAAAACCCAAGGACGACTCGTAACCCGAAGTACGATGAAATTAAAGAGTCGATACGAAATCGGGGACTCGATACGCCACCTCCCGTCACTCGTAAACCTGGGGAAGATAAGTACCGGATCCGCAACGGCGGCAACACTCGCCTGGCAATTTTAAACGAGTTGTATCGTGAGACCGGCGACGAGAAGTACTTCAAGTTTCACTGCCTATTTCGACCCTGGGACGCCGTTCGGGGCGAAATCATCTCGCTCACCGGCCACTTGGCTGAAAACGACCTCCAAGGCCAGCTCCTGTTCATTGAGCGGGCTATTGGGGTCGACAAAGCGAGAGCGCTGTATGAAACAGAGGCAGGGGAGTCTATCTCATTACGTGAGCTTTCACGGCGGCTGTCAGCGGATGGCTACCCGGTCTCCGCGTCTCACTTGAGTCGTATGCACGACACCATTCGGTACTTACTGCCAGCAATTCCAGGCGCGCTGTACTCTGGACTGGGAGTAGACAGAATCATAAAGCTTCTGTCTTTGCGCAAAACAGCTCTTCAGTGCTGGGATCGCAATTATCAAGAGCAGGAGCAGCACCTTGATTTCGATACGCTTTTCCAAGATGTACTGTCCCAGTTTGAGGGCGACGCTGAAGAATTTCTATTCCAGCGATTTCAGGACGAACTGATAGATCACCTTAAAAAGCCGCTGAACCTCGGCTACGAGCAAATACTGTTGGAAATCACTCAGAACCAGGACCAATTGCGCCGGTCTACGCCGGTTCTTGAGCTGCCACAGTACCCTGCATCGCAATTTGAGGGGGGGACTCAACTTAACGTTTCGAACAATGGCATTGAGGCTAATCAGAACCCTCTACAACTACCCCCTACTACTTCGGGGGGCAGCACACATAAGACGACGCCCTCCAAAGAGAGTCCTTCACCTCAAGGGGTGCAACAGCAACTGGCCCCAACTCCGCAGGAGCAAATGAGCCCACAAGAGCGCCAAGCACGTATCGATGGGCACGTTGCGAGCCCTGTGAAGACTTCTCCCAGAGTCGACAAGATGAAACGGGAGCTCGCTGCGCTTGACGGTGAGGTCTTGCCCGACTTCGCCTCCAATGCCTTGGTGGCCATCCCTGTTCAAGCTGGCGGACTCAATCCCATTTCTGACCTTTGGTACATCGAACGCGAAATAGACAATACCGCGACCCTGCGTCAGCACATCGCTCAATTGGCTCGCGAAATAGCCAGCTCGGTCAAAGCCCCAGGTCAATTTATCGATATCGATGGTGGCGTCGGGTTCAGCTACCGACACCCCGAAGCGGAAGTCGAAATTACTGCCACAGCCCAACATACCTTGACGCTGCTCCAGTCTTTGAGCGGCTCGATGGCCATCGTACTGAAAATGATTCAGCAGCAACCCAAGCTTCAAATCGACGCGTTGGCTGACTTTGAGTTCGCAGCCGGACTGGGCCAGATCTTACTGGGCCAGCCTCACACAAAAGATCAGCCCCCTGAAAGTGAATGCCGTCTCAGCGACGGCGCTCTAGTGAAGCTGTTCCGCATTATTCGTCTCGCAAGACGTTTGATTGACCTGGAAATCCAGTCAGTCGCCAACAACGGTCCGAATTCAGCCAGTTAACACACGGACTCTACAAGGGGGAGTCGTCATGTCCAAGACACCAATAAATGAAGCAATCCTGTCACAGGTGCTTCATCACATGCGTAATGGCCAACTTCGGCGCTGCATCGAAATGGGCCTGGAGCCAGAGATATTGGCTCAGCTCCAACAACCTTCAGTACTGAGCTTGCTGCTTAACACTCCCGTGTCTTGGTGCAACGTCACCATTGATGGGGACATGGTAAAAAAACTACTGTCAGGCGCGCAGCGTTCTGATGAAGAAGTGCGCATGATTGAACGTGCGCTGCGACTTGGCGCGACCACTCAAATGCTGCAACAGTTCTTCGGGCTGTCTCCGCAGGATGTGGCCCTTCAACGCCTAATGATCGGCGTGACGGCACGTCGTGGCCGTTGGCGCGAATTCAGTGAGGAGATGGACGCTCAGCTTTGGTACCGATGGACGCACCTAATGCAAGAGCATCAGGTAGAGCTTGGCGACAGTCTCGCGTTGCTGGACATCGCCATGTTGGTCGCCGAGGAACTCAATGCTCCACAGGATACTAGCCCAGATGAGACCCACGAAAACCTCAGCCTGGCCATCATCTGGCATCGCATTCAGTCCTGGATAAAGGAAGGGCTTTACCCTCCTGCAAACCCTGGCCTTCCGAGAAGGCTACAGCTTGTGTCTTCTCAACGACTTGCACAGCCTGCAGCGACATCGGTGGAAGGTGACTCTGTATTATGAGGTTGTCTCGGCTTCCCTTGTCGACGCTTTTAGACTCGGCCTCGGGTCACCTTGAAGCTCATTTGCTTCAGAAAAAAGAGTCGGCGCCTCCGGGGATTGAAGGGTCTTCCCCCTACTCCGGAATTATTTTCAGCGGGAACCCACACGAAACGGTTCCTCGCCGATTGCTTTTGGATGATCGCTTAACCCCGCTTGAAAGAAACACCTGGCAGGTATTTCGCCTACTGATCAATGACGACGGCCTTACGGCGTTCCCTACCTATGACCAACTGCGGCCATATTTGGGTATGCAACCCGGTAGGCCTGCCTCGCGTGAAACTGTATCAAAAGCATTAGTGACCTTACGTCTCACCCGTTGGCTTAGCCTGGGGCGACGGGTGCGCAATGATCTGAGTGGACAAGTGCAAGGCAACGTCTACCTGCTTCACGACGAACCGGTCACACCGGCCGAAGCTATAGAGTTCGACAAGGACTACTTGCAGCTACTCGCGCAGTCAATGCAGCACCAGACCAAGGTGATTCGCGAAGTGGCAGAAATTGCCTGGAAGGAATTTGCAGCTGATCCTGATGTTGGCCAACGCTTACCTAGCAGGCTGGACATCATCGAATCCCGCATGAATAGCCAGGCCTGGACCAAAGCGCAGGCTCCAGTCGTTCTTAAAGCGACTGAGTTCGGAATCCGAACTCAGCAAAATATAGCTCTATCTCCACTGAGTTCGGATACCGAACTCAGTGAAAAAGGCGAAGAGCGAATCGCTTTGGAGCAGAGTTCGGATGCCGAACTCAGCCGTAAATCACTGAGTTCGGACTTAGTTCGGCATCCGAACTCATATAGTACGTATACAGATACACACAAAGATGTTTGTAAAAGCTCTGTACATGTACCGCCCACACCAAACGACATCGCTGCCGATTTGCTCGGTGCACTGCATCGACTACCGGTCGAGCAAAAACAGAACGCGGTCCTGGCGCTGCAAAAGGTTCCAGCAGAGTTGAAAACCGCGCTCATCAAACAATGGGTCCACCGCTGTGACTCGGGAGGGGTCCGAAACCCGCTTGGATACTTAATGACGCTCGTCGGCATGGCCGTTCGCGGCGATTTCAACAGCCAATGGAACCCTGACGACAAGGCAAAAGCGAGCCCCGAGCGTCAAGACGCTTCAGCCCCGCCAGAGGGCGCAGAGCAGCCGACGAAGACGCTAACGCAGACGCGTAGCCCTGAGTCGATACAAACCGCAAAACACACACTCAGCGGAATGCTGCATCTGCTGAAGCCTAATCGGGGTACACATCCATGATGTCAGGTGGACAACCAGAATATCGTGGTAACGCGGCCCAGAGCGAAGCGGTCGTGACCGGAATCTGTGCCAGCTACACAGCAAGTGTTGCGGCCCGCAACACCCTGACAGGAACCGAAATACGCCGCGGCCGCCACGCAAGTGACTCGGCCCAAATCACTTGCCCAGGATCCGGCATTCGTGCCAGCGACAC
>NZ_LYSO01000017.1:0-87346 GCF_001728935.1 Pseudomonas sp. AP42 | reverse complement strand
TAAGATCAAGAGCAAGATCAAGAGCGGCTCGCTTCGCATCGTGGTTGCCGTCGACTGTTACAGAGTTGTGTAGATATCTATGCTGCGATAGCGGTGTATCAACAGCTTATGCGTAGCTGACAGATCGCTATCGCAGGCAAGCCAGCTCCCACATTTACTGCATCTCGAACCACTTCTTTGTCAGCGCCTTCAGCCGGCCATCGTCCTTCAGCCGCTTCAACGCCCCATTCAAACTGCTTTTGAACGCCGGGTTGCCCTTCTGAAACGGGATCGCCAATTGCGGCTTCTGGTGATAAGCCTCACTGAAATCGAAACGATCCTCAAGCTCGGCAGTCATAGCGATATGGTTAATGGCCACGTCGTACTTGCCGGTTTCCACGCCGGATAGCAGGTCGGCGTTATCGGTGGTGATAAACGAGGAGCGCACCTCCATTTCTTTGGCCAGCAGTTCACCCAGCTCCACTTCAAAGCCGGCGAGTTTGTCGCCCTCTTTGAAATTGTACGGCGGGGTGTTGGCTTCCAGGGCGATGCGCAGTTCACCGCGATCGTTGACGTCGTCAATCAGTTCGGCATGGGCCAAGGGGCTCAGAAGAGTAAGCAACAGCAACAGGCCAGGCGAAAAGCGCATGGTCACTCCTAAAGAATTCGTACAGGCGAGGCGCCGTTCAGCAACGTTTTGTTATGGTGTCGGGTGCCTTGGACCGCAATTTATCGCGAAGTTGTCATAACCCTACAGATTTCACCGAAAAACTGGAGAAGCGAATGAAAGCCCTTTTGTCCCGTGCAACGATTGCCAGCCTTTTGCTGGGTACCTCGCTGTTGGCCAGCGCCGCAGACCTTCCTCGTACGCCTGCACCTGAAGGCGCCGAAGTGTTTATTGTCTCGCCGCAAGATGGCGCCACCGTCGGCCAAACCTTAACCGTCAAATTCGGGGTCAAGAAGCTGGACCTGGAGCCGATCGACAAGCAAGTGCCTAACGCCGGTCACCACCACCTGCTGGTAGACCAGGAAGTGGGGGCGCTCAACGCCAACGAGGCGATCCCGGCCACGCCTACCTCGATTCACTTCGGCAAGGCGCAGACCGAAACCGAGCTGACCCTGACGCCAGGCAAGCACACCCTGCAACTGGTGGCCGGCGACAACGTGCATCGCCAGTTCGAACCCACTGTTGCCTCGAAAGTGATCACTGTTAACGTCAAATAAAAAAACGGGAGCCCTTTGCGGGGCTCCCGTTTTTTATTGGTAGGAGCGAGCTTGCTCGCGAAAATCCCAAGGGCGCTGCGTTTAATCAGGTTAAGGTTAAACGCGTCATCGTTGACGTTCTTCGCGAGCAAGCTCGCTCCTACTAGAACAACACGCGGCTACGAATAGTGCCGTTGATGTGCTGCAGCTTCTCTTGCGCCAGGTCCGAGTACTCGGCGTCGACGTCGATCACCACGTAGCCGACCTTCTCGTTGGTCTGCAGGAACTGACCGGAGATGTTGATGCCGTTTTCCGCGAAGACCTTGTTGATATCCATCATCACACCAGGGATGTTCTGGTGGATGTGCAGCAGGCGGTGCTTGCCCGGGTGAGCTGGCAGGGCCACTTCCGGGAAGTTGACCGACGATACCGAGGTACCGTTGTCGCTGTACTTGACCAGCTTTTCCGAGACTTCCAGGCCGATGTTGGCTTGGGCTTCAGCGGTGGAGCCGCCGATGTGCGGGGTCAGGATCACGTTGTCCAGGCCACGCAGCGGGCTTTCGAAGATGTCATCGTTGGAGCGTGGCTCCACCGGGAACACGTCGATGGCAGCGCCGATCAGGTGCTTGTCCTTGATCGCGTCGGCCAGGGCGTCCAGTTCGACCACGGTGCCGCGTGCGGCGTTGATCAGGATCCCGCCTTTCTTGATGGCGCGGATTTCCTTCTCGCCGATCATCCACTGAGTCTCGGCCGTTTCCGGAACGTGCAGGGTGACGATGTCGGACATGCCCAGCAGCTCGGTCAGGCTGGCCACTTGGGTGGCGTTGCCCAATGGCAGCTTGGTCAGGGTGTCGTAGAAGAACACCTGCATGCCCAGGCCTTCAGCCAATACCGACAATTGCGTGCCGATCGAACCGTAACCGACGATACCCAGCTTCTTGCCGCGGATTTCGAAGGAGTTGGCCGCGCTCTTGATCCAGCCGCCACGGTGGCAGGAAGCGTTCTTCTCAGGGATACCGCGCAGCAACAGGATGGCCTCGGCCAGCACCAGCTCCGCAACGGAACGGGTGTTGGAGTACGGGGCGTTGAACACCGCGATGCCGCGCTCGCGCGCTGCATTGAGGTCGACCTGGTTGGTGCCGATGCAGAAACAGCCGACAGCCACGAGTTTCTTGGCGTGGTCGAAGATCTCTTCGGTCAGCTGAGTGCGGGAGCGAATGCCGATAAAGTGCGCGTCGGCGATCTTTTCCTTGAGCTGGGCTTCCGGCAGAGAACTGGTGATGTACTCAATGCTGGTGTACCCGGCGGCTTTCAGAACGTCGACAGCCGATGGGTGGACGCCTTCCAGAAGAAGGAACTTGATCTTGCTCTTATCGAGAGAAGTCTTGCTCATCTGCGTAAACCTGTATCCCGGAGAAAAATGGCAGGGAATCGGATCGCTTAAGCTGACCCGGACGGCAGGAAAGCCGTCACCGCAGAAACGCCCTTTGGGTCTGTCCTGCGGGGGCGGTATGCTAGCATACGCACCCCGCTAAACACCTATTCCTGCGACGTGAAGCGTTCTCAGGATGACCATGAATTGTTCGAGAGTTCTGTCGATGACCCATCCTGCCCTGATTGATGAGCTAAAGACCCTGGTTGAGCCCGGCAAAGTGCTGACCGATGCCGACTCCCTGGAGGCTTACGGCAAGGATTGGACCAAGCACTTCGCCCCCGCACCCACTGCCATCGTGTTCCCCAAGACCACCGAGCAGGTGCAGGCCATCGTACGCTGGGCCAATGAACACAAGGTGGCGCTGGTGCCATCGGGTGGGCGCACCGGGCTGTCGGCGGCTGCCGTGGCCGCCAATGGCGAAGTGGTGGTGTCGTTCGACTATATGAACCAGATCCTCGACGTGAACCTCACCGACCGCACCGCCGTGTGCCAGCCGGGTGTGGTCACCAAGCAGTTGCAGAACGTCGCTGAAGAAAACGGCCTGTATTACCCGGTGGACTTCGCCTCGTCCGGTTCCAGCCAGATTGGCGGCAATATCGGCACCAATGCCGGCGGGATCAAAGTAATTCGCTATGGTATGACCCGCAACTGGGTGGCCGGCATGAAGGTGGTCACTGGCAAAGGCGATGTGCTGGAGCTGAACCGCGACCTGATCAAGAACGCCACCGGCTACGACATGCGCCAGCTGTTTATCGGTGCCGAGGGCACCTTGGGCTTTGTGGTCGAAGCCACCATGCGCCTGGACCGTGCGCCAAAAAACCTCACCGCAATGGTGCTCGGCACGACTGATTTCGATTCGATCATGCCGGTGCTGCACGCCTTCCAGAGCAAGCTGGACCTGACCGCCTTCGAGTTCTTCTCCGACAAGGCCCTGGCCAAAGTCCTCGGCCGTGGCGATGTGCCGGCGCCGTTCGAAACCGAGTGCCCGTTCTACGCCCTGCTGGAATTCGAAGCCACCACCGAAGAAGTCGCCAACCACGCCCTGGAAACCTTCGAACATTGTGTGGAACAGGGCTGGGTGCTGGATGGCGTGATGAGCCAGAGCGAAACCCAGCTGCACAACCTGTGGAAGCTGCGTGAGTACATCTCCGAAACCATTTCCCACTGGACGCCGTACAAGAACGACATCTCGGTGACCGTTTCGAAAGTGCCGGCCTTCCTGAGCGAAATTGACGCGATCGTCGGCGAACACTACCCGGACTTCGAAATTGTCTGGTTCGGCCATATCGGCGACGGCAACCTGCACCTGAACATCCTCAAGCCGGAAAACCTGAGCAAGGATGAGTTTTTCGCCAAGTGCGCCACCGTGAACAAATGGGTATTCGAGACCGTCGCCAAGTACAACGGCTCGATCTCCGCCGAGCACGGCGTGGGCATGACCAAGCGCGATTACCTGACCTACAGCCGTTCACCGGTTGAAATCGAATACATGAAGGCCGTCAAAGCCGTGTTCGACCCTAACGGGATCATGAACCCCGGCAAGATCTTCGCTGTTTAACCGCACCTGAAGGAGTCGTTCCATGAGCTACCAGCACAAGTATGTCGACGGCACCAACATCCACTTCCCGGTGGGTAAAGTGGTGTGCATCGGGCGTAACTACGCCGAACACGCCAAGGAACTGGACAACCCGGTGCCCACCGAGCCGCTGCTGTTCATCAAACCGGGCAGCTGCGTGGTGCCGTTGGAAGGCGGTTTTGCCATACCGACCGAACGCGGTTCGGTGCACTACGAAGCGGAAATCGCCGTGTTGATCGGTAAGCCTTTGTCCGCCAAGCCGAGCCGGGAAGAAGTGCTGGACGCCATCTCCGGCTTCGCCCCGGCCCTGGACCTGACCCTGCGTGACAAGCAGGCCGAGCTCAAAGCCAAGGGCCTGCCGTGGGAAATTGCCAAGTCGTTCGATGGCGCAGCGGTGATTGCGCCCTTCGTGGTCAGCAGTACCTTTGCGGACATGGCCGATATCGGCATTCGCCTGAGCATCAACGGCGAAGTGCGCCAGGACGGCAACAGCGCGCAGATGCTCAACCCGATTGTGCCGATGATCCAGTACATGGCGGGTTGCTTCTCCCTGCAAGCGGGCGACGTGATCCTGACCGGCACCCCGGCGGGCGTTGGCCCGTTGAATGTGGGGGATGAAGTGGTGCTTGAGCTGGCGGGTGTGAATCGCTTCGTAAGCGTTGTGCGCTAAGTAGCAGGCAAACTGCGATCAAACTGTGGGAGCGGGCTTGCTCGCGAATGCGCAGTGTCAGTCAATGCATCAACGACTGGACCACCGCATTCGCGAGCAAGCCCGCTCCCACATTGGCTCTTCATTACATCCTGAATCCTTGCTTTTGCATTTTTTTCACACGCCATCCGGATAATTCCCTGCTCTTGCGCGCGGGTCCTTGAATCCTGTGCTATCCCCTACAGCTCACTTTCCGGAAAAGCGCTCAATGGTCGTGCCTCTGCCCACTTCGAAAACCTCGCTCCGCTCACGCTTGTCCATGCGCTGGTATTCCTGGGTATTTTTGGCCGGTGCCATTTTGTATGGCATCGCCTGGGCCATGCACTGGGACGATCGCGGCCTGCTGTGGGTGCTGGAACGTTTCGAGAGTTCGGCCGAGCGCCGCGAAAGTGTGTGGCTACCCGACTATCACGCGGTGATCGACGCCAAGTTGCTGCCCGGTATGGAGAAGGACGAGGCATCAGACCTGTCTTACAACCCCCAGACCAAAACCCTGTTTTCGGTGATGGGCAAGAACCCCTTCCTGGTCGAGCTGAGCCTGCAAGGCGATGTGTTGCGCAAAATGCCGCTCAACGGCTGGAACAATCCGGAAGGCGTGGCGGTGATGGAAAACGGCTTGATGGCCGTGGTCGATGAGCGCGATCACAGCCTCACCGTGGTCAAGGTGGACGCCAGCACCACCGCGCTGAACAAAGCCGATTTCCCCAGCCATGACCTGGGCCCGTCCAAAGACCAGAACAAAGCCTTTGAAGCCGTCACCTGGGACAAGCGTAACCAGCAACTGGTGCTGGGCGAAGAGCGCCCGCCGGCCTTGTTCACCTGGAAAAGCGATGGCAACACGCTGACCGGCGACAAGCAGAAACTGGCCAGCACCGAACTGGATGTGCGTAACCTCTCGGCTTTGTCCATCGACCCACGTACCGGGCATTTGCTGGTGCTGTCGGCCGATTCCCATCTGTTGCTGGAACTGGATGAAACGGGCGAGCAAGTCAGCTTCATGACCTTGCTTGGCGGCTTCAATGGCCTGAAAGACACGATCCCACGTGCCGAAGGCGTGACCATGGACGACAGCGGCAACCTGTACATGGTCAGTGAGCCAAACCTGTTCTATCGCTTTGAAAAGCAGAAATAACTGACGGATTACGTCAGACTTTTCTTTATAAACGGCATTCGCCAGACAGTCCGGTGCGTTTAAGTTTAAATTCAGGTGACCTTGATATCTATTCGCCAGTTTTTTCTCTGAGCCCGCCCCGATGCGTCGACTTGCCCGCCCCAAACCTGCTGTTTTTATCCTGCTGTTGCTCGCCCTGGTTGCTGCCGGGCTGGTTGCACAGCAGTTCCGTCTGTTCGAACGTGCCTGGTTCAACTGGCGGGTGTGGTACCAGCCGGCTGATGAGCGTGCCATTGGCTTGGCGGATTACCGCGTCACCCTCGAAGGCCAAGTGATCGAAGGGCTCGACGACGATGTGTCGGCTCTGACCTATGACCCCGTGCGCAAAAGCCTGTTTACCGTCACCAATAAAAACGCCGAACTGGTCGAGTTGTCGCTGGAGGGCAAGATCCTGCGGCGTATTCCCCTGGTGGGCTTTGGCGATGCCGAAGCGGTTGAATTTATCAGCGACAACATCTACGTCATCAGCGATGAGCGCCAGCAGCGCTTGATCAAGGTGCATGTGGATGACGACACCACGTTCCTCGATGCCGCCGATGCGGAGCAAATGACCCTGGGCGTGCACGTCGGCGGCAACAAGGGCTTTGAAGGGTTGGCCTACGATTCGGTGGGCAAGCGCCTGTTCGTGGCCAAGGAGCGCGACCCCATGCTGATCTACGAGGTGCATGGGTTTCCCCATTTCAAACCGGAAAAAACCTACTCGGTGCACGTAATCAACAACCCCAAGCGCGATGCCGGGCTGTTTGTGCGCGACCTGTCGAGCCTGCAATACGACGAGCGCAGCGGCCATTTGTTGGCGCTGTCGGATGAGTCGTTCCTGGTCTTGGAGTTGGATATCGATGGTCGCCCTCTAAGCAGTCTGTCGTTGCTTAAAGGGCGCCATGGCCTGAGCAAGCGCGTGCCCCAGGCCGAAGGGATCGCCATGGATGACGATGGCACGCTGTACATGGTCAGCGAACCGAACCTGTTTTACGTGTTCAAGAAACCCTGATCAGAACATCCATTGCACGCCCAGTGAATAACCGGTCTGGCTGCCTTCGGCATGCCCCAGGCGGCCATTGACCTCGGCAAACACGCCCAACTGTGGGGTGATCGCCAGTTGGCTGCCGAGTTGTGCACGAGCAAAGCTCTTGTCCACTGAGCCCAGCCTGGCGGTGCGGGCCTGGCCATCGGCGCGTGCGGTGAGTTGCAGGTCGTCCAGGCGGCCATCGGCCAATTCCTTGACCCAGGCGATGTCGCCGTAGGGCATCAGGCTCAGCCCATAGGGCAGGGCAACCGCGCCGCGCACGCGCCAGCCGAGGCTGGCTTCCAGGGAGTCGAAAGACTGCTCTTGGTACTCCAGGGCCGTGCGCAGGTTCTGCTTTTCGTGGAACTTGTCGATGCGGTAATGGCTGTAGTCCAGGCCGGCGAACGGCCCGCTCTTGATCGCGCCAAACTCAAAATCATAGCCACCCAGCACCCGTGCGCCCAGCGCCAGGGCATCGGTGTCGCCGGTCAGTTGCTGGTTGAGCAGGATCGGCCCGCCATTGGCCTGGATGACCAGGTTGCGCTTGGAATCGAAGCGCGTGTGGCCCGCGCTCAGGTCACCGGCCAGCCAGCTTGGCCCGCCATCGTTGAGCAGCGCATAGACAGCTGCCTGCCAGGTGTCGCTGTCGAGCTTGCCACGATGTTCCAGCTTGTCGCGCCCATTGAGGTAGCTGAGGCTGGCGCCGATATTCAGGCTTGAAGTCAGTTGGTAGTCGCCGAGGGCATGCAGGCCCAGGCGCCGGGCCTCGGCGTTGGGGGCGTTGTCGAAGCCGCTGTCCGGGTTGTATTCGCCATCCACGCCGATCTCGCCATCAAAGCTGCCCACCTCGCGGCTGGCCGCTTGCAGGGTCAGCCAGCGGCGATCATGCAGGCGTACCAGGGCCTGATGCTGGCGCTGCAGGTTGTCTTGCATATTGCGCGCAACGGCACCGCCGGAAGCGGTCGAGGCCATCAGGTCGGCGTTGGTCAGTTCCAGCACCAGGCGGCTGAGCAGGCGTGAATAGTCACGCAGGCGCTGGTCGATGCGTGCCTGGCCGAACGCGTCGGTCAGCACGGCTTTGTTGTCTTCGTTCGGGTCGTGCCAGGTCGAGCCGCCGGGGATTTTCGGGTTGTCGGTCTGGGTGTAGCCATCCAGGTCGCCCAGTTCCCAGTTGGTGGCCTCTATATAAAGGATCGGGATATTCAACGGTTCGAACGCTTCACCATCGCTGCAGCAGCCGGTGCCCTTCGGGTACTGCGGGTCGAGGCCGGGGTTGCTGAACAAGGGGATGTTCAACTCCTTGGCGATCTGGAAGGTGTGCTCGCGCAAGGAGGCCAAGGCCGGGTTGGCGGTACTGTTCTGGCCGGCGTGGGCATACATCATGTCGCCGGTGATCAGGCTGTCGAGGTTGATCATCGCGAGCATGTTGGCGCGCTGGCTGGCGCTGAGTGAGTCGACAAAGGCACGGGAGCCGCGCAGGCCTTCTTCTTCGGCGCCGAAGCCGACGATTTGCAGGCCATTTTCCAGTGACAGGCCGCCGAGGTTCTTCGCCACCTCGGTCAACACGCTGGCGCCTGAACCGTTGTCATCCAGGCCTTGCAGGGTCGGGCGGCCGAAGTAAGTGTCGAAGTGCGCGCCAATCACCACGTACTGGGGCTTGGTGCCAGCGGCAGAGGCCACCACGTTTTGCGAAGCCCGGCTGCCGTTGTTCCAGGTGAAGTCCTGGCGGCTGAGGCTATAGGCGGTGCCCATCTGGCTCTGCATCCAGTCGGCTGCCCCGGCAAAATTGGCCGTGCCGCGATAACGGCCAGGGTAATCGTTGATCAGCTTTTCCAGGGTGGTGTTGGCGTGCTGGCCATAATCGTAGGCCTGGCTATGGGTGGACAACAGGGCACTGGCAACGCTGATGGCGAGGGCTAGAGGCTTTATCACAAGGTCTTCCTTGAGGTGAGGGGGACGTTCAAGCCCAGACCCTTTGCACAATGCGCGCCTCATTCCATGGGCGGCTGCGAATTGGCGCATTGTTAAACGCGTGGGTCGCGTGGCTGTAATTTGTATCCGATTGGATAACAGGCGGGGCAGGGGATGCCGTGACAGAGCGCACGGTTTTGGCGAGGAGTGCTGCGAAAAGTAGCGTTTTTGTTACAGGGCCCTTGAGTCGAGCGCCTGACAAAATGTGGGAGCGGGCTTGCTCGCGAATGCGGTGTGTCAGTCACTATTTTTGTTACTGACGCACCGCATTCGCGAGCAAGCCCGCTCCCACATTAGCCCGGTTTGTTCTTAAACTTTGAGGGTTTTCACGCCTTCCGGGGTACCCAGCAGCAATACATCCGCCGGGCGCGCGGCGAACAGGCCGTTGGTGACCACGCCTACAATGGCGTTGATCTGCGTCTCCAGCTCCACCGGGTTGGTGATCTGCATATTGAACACGTCGAGGATGATGTTGCCGTTGTCGGTCAACACGCCTTCGCGGTACACCGGGTCGCCGCCCAGTTTCACCAGCTCGCGGGCCACGTGGCTGCGGGCCATGGGGATGACTTCCACCGGCAGTGGGAACGTGCCCAGCACCGGCACCAGCTTGCTCGCGTCGGCGATGCAGATGAAGGTCTTGGCCACGGCCGCGACAATCTTCTCGCGGGTCAGGGCCGCGCCGCCGCCTTTGATCAGGTTCAGGTGTTCGTCGCTTTCATCGGCGCCGTCAACGTAGAACTCCAGGTCGCTCACGGTGTTGAGCTCGTACACCGGGATGCCATGGCCCTTGAGGCGGGCAGCGGTGGCTTCGGAGCTGGCCACGGCGCCGTCGAACGCGCCCTTGTGCTGGGCCAGTGCGTCGATAAAGCAGTTGGCGGTGGAACCGGTGCCGACACCGACGATGCTCTTGTCGTCGAGTTTAGGAAGGATTAAATCGACAGCGGCCTGGGCCACTGCCTGTTTGAGTTGATCCTGGGTCATGCGGGCTCCGGAACGGGCGGGGAATTAACGAGGGCGGCGAGTATAACCCAACAAAACCTCGGGATTCGTGTGGTCGCCCGGCCAAACGCTGGGTTAGACTCCTTGGCCCTGCCCAACCCGTGAAGTAGATGCCTGCCGATGCTTGAACACTACGTCAAAAAAATCCTCACCTCGCGCGTTTACGACATCGCCGTGGAAACCCCCTTGCAGACTGCCCGCCAGCTCTCCGAGCGGCTGGGTAACAAGATTTGGCTCAAGCGCGAAGACTTGCAGCCGGTGTTCTCGTTCAAGATTCGCGGCGCCTACAACAAGCTGACCCAGCTCAGTGCCGAAGAACGTGCGCGCGGCGTCGTCACTGCGTCGGCCGGCAACCATGCCCAGGGCCTGGCCCTGGCGGCCAAGGTGCTGGGGGTGAAAGCCACCATCGTGATGCCCAAGACCACCCCAGAGATCAAGGTCGAAGGCGTGCGCTCCCGTGGCGGCAAAGTGGTGCTGCACGGTGATTCCTTCCCGGAAGCCCTGGCCTACTCGCTCAAGCTGGTCGACGAAAAAGGCTACGTGTACATCCACCCCTACGATGATCCGCACACCATTGCCGGGCAGGGCACCGTGGCGATGGAAATCCTGCGCCAGCACCCAGGGCCGCTGGACGCGATTTTCGTACCGGTGGGCGGCGGCGGCCTGATCGCCGGGATTGCGGCGTATGTGAAATACCTGCGCCCGGAGATCAAGATCATCGGCGTGGAGCCGGACGACTCCAACTGCCTGCAAGCTGCCATGGCGGCGGGCGAGCGCGTGGTATTGCCCACCGTTGGCATCTTTGCCGACGGCGTGGCGGTGGCGCAGATCGGCCAGCACACCTTCGACATTTGCAAAGACTACGTGGATGAAGTGATCACCGTCAGCACCGATGAAATCTGCGCGGCGATCAAGGACATCTACGACGACACCCGCTCCATCACCGAGCCGGCCGGCGCGCTGGGCGTGGCCGGGATCAAAAAGTACGTCGAGACCCGCGGCGTCAGCGGCCAGGCCTTTGTCGCCATCGACTCGGGCGCCAACGTCAACTTCGACCGTTTGCGCCACGTGGCCGAGCGCGCCGAACTGGGTGAAGGCCGTGAAGCCATCATCGCGGTGACGATCCCTGAGCGGCCGGGCAGCTTCAAGGCCTTCTGCGAAGCGGTGGGCAAACGCCAGATCACCGAATTCAATTACCGCTACCACTCTGGCAGCGAAGCGCACATTTTCGTCGGCGTGCAGACCCACCCGGAGAACGACCCGCGCAGCGCGTTGGTGGCCAGCCTGACCAGCCAGGGTTTCCCGGTGCTGGACCTCACCGAGAACGAACTGGCCAAGTTGCACATCCGCCATATGGTCGGCGGGCATGCGGCCAAAGTCAGCGACGAGCTGGTGTTTCGCTTCGAATTCCCGGAGCGGCCGGGGGCGTTGTTCAACTTCCTCCACAAGCTCGGCGGGCGCTGGAACATCTCGATGTTCCACTATCGCAACCACGGCGCGGCAGACGGCCGTGTGGTTGCCGGGCTGCAAGTACCGGCGGACGAGCGCCACCTGGTGCCTGCCGCGTTGGCGCAAATCGGCTACCCGTACTGGGATGAAAGCGAAAACCCGGCTTACCAGCTGTTCCTCGGTTGAGCGACTACGCTGACTGAGCGGCCTATAAGGAATAGAGACCATGGAAACGCTGACCACCCTCAAGGTGATCCACATCACCGCCACGGTATTGCTGCTGCTCAGCGGCCTGGGCCTGGCGGTATTGGCCTGGCGTAAACGCAGCGCTGGCCCGGCCGCGACCGTGCAACGCCCCTGGGTATTTGTATGGCTGCTGATGGGCATTTGCTTGGTGAGCATGCCGTTCACCGGCTGGTGGCTGGTGCACCTGCTCGGCTGGCCATTGGGGCAAACCTGGATCTTGGGCTCCAGCATCCTCTACACCGTGGCGGCGCTGGCGTGGTTCTGGCTGGTGGCGCGGCTCAATCGGCTGCGCAAGGGCGAGGGCGGGAGCCTGAATTTCACCTTGGTGCTGGCGGTGGTCAGCCTGGTGGGGTTTGTGGCGATTGCAGGGCTTATGGGTGCCAAGCCTGTTTGATTCCCTGTAGGAGCGAGCTTGCTCGCGAAAAACTCAAGGGCGCCGCGTTCATTCAGGATGCGCGCGTCATCGTTGACGATTTTCGCGAGCAAGCTCGCTCCTACAGGTGAAGCCGGTCAGCTACGCAGTGTAATCACCGGCCAGCCACGCTTTTCAGCCTCAGCGCGCAAATTCGGATCCGGATCCACTGCCACCGGGTGAGTCACCTGCTCCAACAACGGCAAATCATTCATCGAATCGCTGTAGAAGTAGCTGTCTTGCAGGCTATGCCCGGTTTCTTCCAACCAGCGGTTCAAACGTGTCACCTTGCCCTCGCGAAAGCACGGCACATCAGTGCTGCGCCCGGTATAGCGGCCGTCCACCATTTCGCACTCGGTGGCGATCAAGGTCTCGACACCCAGGCGTGCGGCAATCGGCGCGGTGACGAAGCGGTTGGTGGCGGTGATGATCACCAGCTTGTCACCGGCGGCTCGGTGCTTGGCCAGCAGTTCGACGGCCTTGGGGAGCAGGATGGGCTCGATGCAGTCGCGCATGTAGTCGTTGTGCCACGCGTCCAGCTGGGCCATCTCGGTGCGGCCGAGGATTTCCAGGCAGAAGTTCAAGTAGGCGGCGTTATCCAACTGGCCGGCCAGGTAGTCCTGGTAGAACGCGTCATTGCGGGCCTTGTAGGCCACCGGGTCGAGAAAACCGCGTTCACACAGGTAATCGCCCCAGGCGTGATCGCTGTCACCGCCCAGAAGGGTATTGTCCAAGTCGAATAAAGCCAGGCGCATTGCAGTTACTCGCTGAAAAGTCTGTAAAAAGGCGTCCAGAATACGGTCTTTTCACAAGAGTGCACATAAGGTAAGAAGCCTCGTTGCCGCTGGAACAACCTTTGTGGAACAATGCGGCGACATGCGTTTGCGAGGTTGTTGCCGTGATCGACCCCGATGGTTTCCGTCCTAATGTCGGCATTATTCTGACGAATGATGCCGGACAGGTGCTATGGGCTCGCCGAATCAACCAAGATGCCTGGCAGTTTCCTCAAGGTGGAATCAACCCCGACGAAACCCCTGAAGACGCCTTGTACCGTGAGTTGAACGAAGAAGTCGGCCTTGAGCGCGAAGATGTGCAAATTCTGGCCTGTACCCGTGGCTGGTTGCGCTATCGTTTGCCGCAACGCCTGGTGCGTACCCACAGCCAACCGCTGTGCATCGGCCAGAAGCAGAAATGGTTTCTTTTGCGCCTGATCTCCAACGAGCAGCGGGTGCGGATGGATTTGACCGGTAAACCGGAGTTCGATGGCTGGCGCTGGGTCAGCTATTGGTATCCGTTGGGCCAGGTGGTGACATTCAAGCGCGAGGTTTATCGTCGCGCTCTCAAAGAGCTTGCCCCGCGCCTTTTAGCGCGCGACTGACGACGGAGTTCGACCCCGAGCCATGCTCAATACGCTGCGCAAGATCGTCCAGGAAGTTAACTCCGCCAAGGATCTCAAGGCGGCGTTGGGGATTATTGTGTTGCGCGTCAAGGAAGCCATGGGCAGCCAGGTCTGCTCGGTTTACCTGCTGGACCCCGAGACCAACCGTTTTGTGCTGATGGCCACGGAGGGCTTGAACAAGCGCTCCATCGGCAAGGTCAGCATGGCGCCCAATGAAGGTCTGGTGGGCCTGGTGGGGACGCGTGAAGAACCCCTGAACCTCGAGAACGCGGCCGATCACCCGCGTTATCGCTACTTTGCCGAAACCGGTGAAGAGCGCTACGCCTCGTTCCTCGGTGCGCCGATCATTCACCACCGCCGCGTTGTCGGCGTGTTGGTCATCCAGCAAAAAGAGCGTCGCCAGTTCGACGAAGGCGAAGAAGCCTTCCTGGTGACCATGAGCGCGCAACTGGCCGGGGTTATCGCCCACGCCGAAGCGACCGGCTCGATTCGCGGCCTAGGGCGCCAGGGCAAGGGTATCCAGGAAGCCAAGTTCGTCGGCGTACCGGGTTCGCCAGGCGCCGCGGTGGGTACCGCGGTGGTCATGCTGCCGCCCGCCGACCTTGATGTGGTGCCGGACAAGAGCGTCAGTGACATCGACGCCGAGATCAAACTGTTCAAGACCGCCCTCGAAGGCGTGCGCGCCGACATGCGCAACCTGTCGACCAAGCTGGCCACCCAACTGCGCCCCGAAGAGCGTGCGCTGTTCGACGTGTACCAGATGATGCTCGACGACGCGTCCCTGGGTAACGAAGTCAAGACCGTGATCAAGACCGGCCAGTGGGCCCAGGGCGCGTTGCGCCAGGTGGTCACCGATCACGTCAACCGTTTCGAAATGATGGACGATGCCTACCTGCGCGAGCGGGCATCGGATGTGCGCGACCTGGGTCGCCGCCTGTTGGCGTACCTGCAGGAAGACCGCAGCACCAACATGGTCTTCCCCGATAACACCATTTTGGTCAGTGAAGAATTGACCGCCACCCAGCTTGGCGAAGTGCCTGAAGGCAAGCTGGTGGGCCTGGTCTCGGTATTGGGTTCGGGTAACTCCCACGTGGCGATCCTGGCCCGGGCCATGGGTATCCCGACGGTGATGGGCCTGGTGGACCTGCCGTATTCCAAGGTCGATGGCATCGACATGATCGTCGACGGGCATCGCGGCGAGGTATTCACCAACCCCAGCGACGTGCTGCGCAAGCAATACGCCGAGGTGGTGGAAGAAGAGAAGCAACTGGCCCAGGGCCTGGATTCGCTGCGCGAGCTGCCGTGTGTGACCCCCGATGGCCACCGGGTACCGCTGTTGGTCAACACCGGCCTGCTGGCGGATGTAGCCCGTGCGCAACAGCGCGGCGCCGAAGGGGTGGGGCTGTACCGCACCGAAGTGCCGTTCATGATCAACCAGCGTTTCCCGAGCGAGAAGGAGCAGCTGGCGATTTATCGCGAGCAACTGCAAGCCTTCCACCCGTTACCGGTGACGATGCGCAGCCTGGATATTGGCGGCGATAAGTCACTGTCCTATTTCCCGATCAAGGAAGACAACCCCTTCCTTGGCTGGCGCGGTATTCGCGTTACCCTCGACCATCCCGAAATCTTCCTCGTCCAGACCCGCGCCATGCTCAAGGCCAGCGAGGGCTTGAACAACCTGCGCATCCTGCTGCCGATGATCTCCGGCACCCATGAACTGGAAGAAGCCCTGCACCTGATCCACCGCGCCTGGGGCGAAGTACGCGACGAAGGCGCCGATGTGCCGATGCCGCCGATTGGGGTGATGATCGAAATCCCGGCGGCGGTGTACCAGGCCAAGGAACTGGCGCGGCAGGTGGACTTCCTGTCGGTAGGCTCCAACGACCTGACCCAGTACCTGCTGGCCGTGGACCGTAACAACCCACGGGTGGCCGACCTCTACGACTACCTGCACCCGGCGGTGCTGCAAGCGCTGCAACACGTGGTGCGCGACGCCCATGCCGAAGGCAAACCGGTGAGTATCTGCGGCGAAATGGCCGGCGACCCGGCGGCGGCGGTGCTGTTGATGGCGATGGGTTTTGACAGCCTGTCGATGAACGCCACCAACTTGCCGAAAGTGAAGTGGATGCTGCGCCAGGTGGACTTGAGCAGGGCCAAGGATTTGCTCGCCGAGTTGATGACCATCGACAACCCGCAAGTTATCCACAGCTCGCTGCAACTGGCGTTGAAGAACCTGGGGCTGACCCGGATGATCAACCCGGCCTCGGCCAAAACCCTCTAAACCGAGGCGCCTTCATCGCAGGCAAGCCAGCTCCCACAGGGAACCGCATTCCAAATGTGGGAGCTGGCTTGCCTGCGATGACGTCAGCCCAAGCGCCGTCAGATTTTCAGTTCGACCTCACCCAGCCGCCCTCCATGGGGGCCAAAGCTACGCTCCAGCATCCGTCGCGTCCCATCGGCATTCACAATCAGCGCCGTGCTCGCCCGTGTCCCGTAACTGGGGCTGGCGATAAACACGCTCGACAGCAGGCTTTCTGTCGCCAGGCCTACGCCGGTGTCCGGCAGCTCAGCAAACGGCGCGATCTGCGGGTCGCTCAGAATCTCCAGCAGCGCCTCCGGCTCGGGGTTCTCCAGTACTGCGCTGAACGCTGCCTTGGCCTTTAGCAACTTCGGCCAGGGCGTATCCAGCCCGGCATTGGATAACCCATACACCCCAGCCTTCAACCGCGTCGGTTCGGTGTCCTTGGCGTTGTAGTGCCACAGCTCATCCCGCGTGCCCACCAGCAGGTTGAACCCGGCGTATTCAATCGAGCGTCCATTCACATCGGCCAAATAATCGTCGATCGGCAGCGAACCACTGAGAAACCGCGCAACCAGTTCGCCGCGAGACTTGCGTGCCGGTGGCTGGTGCGGGTCGCGAATATTGGTCAAGGCGGCAAAGCGCCCATCCGCGTTCACCCCCAGCCAGGTGCCCCCGGCCTCCTGATCACGACCGGCGTAGACCCGGGGCGCATCCGCCCACTGGGCCAAGGGCAGGCTGGGGCGGGCGTAGAACTCATCGCGGTTGGCCGCGACGATCAGTGGTTGGGCATGGCCCGGTCGCCAGGCGAAAATAATCAGGCACATCGGGTGACCCCTTTTGTGTTTTTGCCACTCTACCCACAGACGCGCAGGTGTTCCATCGTCTCGAAGTTGGGCCGTGCACCTCTGATCCGTTAACATGCCGGGCTGTTTGGTGTGTATGTGAACTTCTTAATTTGATCTCGCAGCTGTAACGCAGGCTTAATCGCACATCGGCATGGTCCGGTGCGTCATGACTAAATGTTTTAACGAGGAGTCGCAATGCTGCCTTACCCGCAGATCGACCCGGTGGCCCTGGCCATCGGTCCGCTGAAAATCCATTGGTACGGGTTGATGTACCTGATCGGCATCGGCGGTGCCTGGCTGCTGGCTTCCCGGCGCCTGAACCGTTTCGACCCGACCTGGACCAAGGAGAAGCTCTCCGACATGGTGTTCTGGATGTCGATGGGCGTGATCGTCGGCGGGCGCCTGGGGTATGTGCTGTTCTACGACCTGTCTGCGTATCTCGCCAACCCGACCCTGATCTTCGAAGTGTGGAAGGGCGGCATGGCGTTCCACGGCGGGTTTATCGGCGTGATGATTGCCGCCTGGTGGTTTGGCCGGCGCAATGGCAAGTCGTTCTTCCAGCTGATGGACTTCGTCGCCCCCTTCGTGCCGATCGGCCTGGGTGCCGGGCGCATTGGTAACTTTATCAACGCCGAGCTGTGGGGCAAGCCGACCGACGTGCCGTGGGCGATGGTGTTCCCGCCGTTCAGCGACCCGGCGCAACTGCCGCGCCACCCGTCGCAGCTGTACCAGTTCGCGTTGGAAGGTGTGGCACTGTTCCTTATTCTCTACATCTTCTCGCGCAAGCCACGCCCAACCATGGCCGTGTCGGGCATGTTCGCGCTGTTCTACGGGATTTTCCGCTTTATCGTCGAATTCGTACGGGTGCCGGATGCGCAGTTGGGCTACCTGGCGTGGGGCTGGCTGACCATGGGTCAGGTGCTTAGCCTGCCGATGATCCTGGCGGGCCTGGGCATGCTGTGGTGGGCGTACAATCGCCCGCAGCCGCTGAAGAACGCCGCGCTTTAAATTCGAATGCCAAGACCAGGAGGTCTTGGCTTCAACGATACGGGTAAAAACATGAAGCAATATCTCGAACTGCTGCAGGACGTCGTGACCAATGGCCTGACCAAGGGCGACCGCACGGGCACCGGCACCAAGGCTGTGTTTGCGCGTCAGTATCGGCATAACCTGGCCGACGGCTTCCCGCTGCTGACCACCAAGAAGCTGCACTTCAAAAGCATCGCCAACGAACTGATCTGGATGTTGAGCGGCAACACCAACATCAAATGGCTCAACGAAAATGGCGTGAAGATCTGGGACGAATGGGCCACCGAAGACGGCGACCTGGGCCCGGTCTACGGCGAGCAGTGGACCGCCTGGCCGACCAAGGACGGCGGCACGATCAACCAGATCGACTATATGGTGCACACGCTCAAGACCAACCCCAATAGCCGCCGCATCCTGTTCCACGGCTGGAACGTCGAATACCTGCCGGACGAAACCCAGAGCCCGCAGGAAAACGCGCGTAACGGCAAGCAAGCCCTGCCACCGTGCCATTTGCTGTACCAGGCGTTCGTGCATGACGGCCATCTGTCGATGCAGTTGTATATCCGCAGCTCCGACGTGTTCCTGGGCCTGCCGTACAACACCGCCGCGCTGGCGTTGCTGACCCACATGCTGGCCCAGCAATGCGACCTGATCCCCCACGAGATCATCGTCACCACCGGCGACACCCACGCCTACAGCAACCACATGGAGCAGATCCAGACCCAGTTGGCGCGCACGCCGAAAAAACTGCCCGAGCTGGTGATCAAGCGTAAGCCTGCGTCGATCTACGACTACAAGTTCGAAGACTTTGAAATCGTGGGTTACGACGCCGACCCAAGCATCAAGGCCGACGTGGCTATCTAAAGCCTTACTCGGTGAGAAACTGTGGGAGCTGGCTTGCCTGCGATGGCGGAGTGTCAGGCGACATCAATGTTGCTGGCACACCGCTATCGCAGGCAAGCCAGCTCCCACATGGGTTCGGTGTTCGCTTGTGTTAGTGGCGGTGGCTTCTGCCCACATGCGAGGGCTCGGCCTCGCTGGCCGCAATCCCTCCGCTGACTTCCAACTGCTGCAAGATCCCGCACTGGTTCCCACCGCCGCAACGTTGGCGCAGGTCCAGCAGTTGCTCCTGCAAGGCCAACAACCCGTCGATCCGCGCTTTCACATGGTGGATATGCTCGTCGATCAAGGCATTCACGCTTTCGCACTGGTCCTGGGGACTGTCGCGCAGCCCCAGCAGGCTGCGGATTTCTTCGAGGGTCATGTCCAGGCTGCGGCAGTTGCGGATAAAAGTCAGCCGCTCGGTGTGCGCCTGGGTGTACACGCGGTAGTTGCCGTCGGTGCGGGCCGGGGGTGGCAGCAGGTTTTCCTTCTCGTAATAACGGATGGTTTCCACCGGGCAATCGGTGAGTTTGGCCAGTTCGCCGATCTTCATCGCAGCAATCTCCAAATGGGTGCTTGACCCTATAGTGGCTACAGGGTCTTTACTTGGCAACAGGCACCTTTACGGACGCGACCTGATGAGCCACTCCATTCATACCCCGCACAAGCACGACCACAAGCACGATCACGATCACGATCACGATCACGATCACGCTCATGGCCACGGCCATGATCACAAACATGACCATGCGCCCGCCAAACTCACGTCTGTGGATAACCACGGCCATTCCGGCTCCTGCTGCTCCGGCGCTGCCGGGCCTGCCATCGTGACCCTGAGCGAGGCGCCCACCGCCGGCTCGCGCCTGAGCACCTTCCGCATCGAAGCCATGGACTGCCCCACCGAGCAGACGCTGATCCAGAACAAGCTGGGCAAGCTCGCTGGCGTGCAGCAACTGGAATTCAACCTGATCAACCGCATCCTCGGCGTCACCCATGACCTGCCGAACACCGCGCCGATCATCGAAGCAATCAAGTCCATCGGCATGCAGGCCGACCCTATCGAAGAAGGCAGCCCCGCCGCCGCGCCGCCCGCCAAGAAGCATTGGTGGCCGTTGGCGGTGTCGGGCGTGGGTGCCCTGGGTGCCGAGGTGTTGCATTTCACCGGCGTGGCGCCCACCTGGGTAATCGCGCTGGTGGCGCTGGTGTCGATCCTCAGCGGCGGCCTTACTACCTACAAGAAGGGCTGGATTGCCCTGAAGAACTTCAACCTCAATATCAATGCCTTGATGAGTATCGCGGTGACGGGCGCGATCCTGATTGGCCAGTGGCCGGAAGCGGCGATGGTGATGTTCCTGTTCACCGTGGCCGAGTTGATCGAGGCCAAATCTCTGGACCGGGCGCGCAACGCCATCAGCGGCCTGATGCAGATGACCCCCGAACAGGCCACGGTGCGCCAGGCCGACGGTTCCTGGTTGGAACAAGAGGTCAAAAGCATTGATCTTGGCGCGATTGTCCGAGTAAAACCCGGCGAGCGCATCGGCCTCGACGGTGAAGTCACGGCCGGCCAGTCCACCATCGACCAGGCGCCGATCACCGGGGAAAGCCTGCCGATCGAAAAAACCGTGGGCGATAAAGTCTTTGCCGGCACCATCAACCAGGCCGGTTCCCTGGAGTACAAGGTCACCGCAGCGGCGAACAATTCGACCCTGGCGCGAATTATCCACGCCGTGGAACAGGCCCAAGGCGCACGCGCACCGACCCAGCGCTTTGTCGACAGTTTCTCCAAGGTCTACACCCCGGCTGTCTTCCTGTTTGCTCTCGGTGTGGCGGTGATCCCGCCGCTGTTCATGGCGGGCGTGTGGTTTGACTGGATCTACCGCGCCCTCGTGCTGCTGGTGGTGGCCTGCCCTTGTGCCTTGGTGATCTCCACCCCGGTGACCATTGTCAGCGGCCTGGCGGCGGCGGCGCGCAAAGGCATCCTGATCAAAGGCGGCGTGTACCTGGAGGGCGGCTACAAGCTCGACTACCTGGCCCTCGACAAGACCGGCACCATCACCCACGGCAAACCGGTGCAAACCGATTACCTGCCGCTGTTCCCGAATATCGAAGACAGCGCGCCGGCCCTGGCGGCCAGCTTGGCATCGCGTTCCGATCACCCGGTGTCACTGGCGATCGCCAACGCGGCTGTGGATAAAAACTTGTCGACTCACGCTGTGGATAACTTCGAGGCCCTGGCCGGGCGCGGTGTGCGGGGTGATATCAACGGCCAGACCTATCACCTGGGTAACCACCGCCTGGTGGAAGACCTCGGCCTGTGTTCCGAGGCCCTGGAAGAAAAACTCTTCGCCCTGGAAAAACAAGGCAAGTCCGTGGTGCTGCTGCTGGACAAGTCCGGCCCGCTGGCGCTGTTTGCCGTGGCCGACACGGTCAAGGAGAGCAGCCGCGAAGCCATTCAGCAGTTGCACGACCTGGGCATCAAGACCCTGATGCTCACCGGCGACAACACCCACACTGCCAAGGCCATTGCGGCCCAGGTCGGTATCGACCAGGCCCAGGGCGACCTGTTGCCCACCGACAAGCTGCAAGCCATCGAAACCCTCTACGGCCAGGGCCATCGGGTGGGCATGGTCGGTGACGGTATCAACGACGCCCCGGCCCTGGCCCGTGCCGAGATCGGCTTTGCCATGGCCGCAGCGGGCACCGACACCGCCATCGAGACCGCCGACGTGGCGCTGATGGACGATGATTTGCGTAAGATTCCGGCTTTCATTCGGTTGTCGCGGCAAACGTCGAGTATCCTCAAGCAGAACATCGCCCTGGCGCTGGTGATCAAGGCGATCTTCCTGGCCGTTACGTTCATGGGCATGGCGACCATGTGGATGGCGGTCTTCGCCGACATGGGCGTGAGCCTGCTGGTGGTGTTCAATGGCCTGCGCCTGGTGCGCAAATAGCGGATGAGAGGGTGGTGTGCTGAGTGCTGAGTTAAAGGCGTTTTTCATGGTCGCCCGCCTGGGCAGCATTACCCAGGCGGCGAAGAAACTCGGCTTGAGCCAGCCCACGGTGACCACCCAGATTCGCAACCTGGAAAGCCAGTATGGTGTCGAGTTGTTCTACCGTGGCGGCCGCCGTCTCACCGTCAGCGACGAAGGCGCGCGGCTATTGCCGATGGTCAAGGCGCTGTTGCAGCAGGAAGCGGATATCGAGTTTTTCCTGCGCAACAACGGCCAGGTCCAGGGCGCGTTGAGGATTGCCGCGACGGCGCCGTATTACATCCTGGATCTGGTCAAAGCCTTTCGCGAGCGCCTGCCCCAGGTGGAAGTCTCGGTGGAAATCGGCAACTCCCAGCAGGTGCTTGAGGCGCTGGACGATTACCGCGTCGATGTCGCGGCCTCATCACAATTGCTGGAAGATGCCCGGCTGATCCGCCGCGTGCTGGGCACGGACCCGCTGGTGCTGGCGGTGCACCGCAATCACCCGTTGGCCAAGCTTGATCACGTACCGTTGAGCGCGCTTATCGGGCACACCTTGCTGATGCGTGAAGCGGGCTCCACCACCCGCCGGCTGACGGAAGAGATGTTGAAGAACGCTGGCGTGGGGTACGGGCCGTTGCTGGAGATTGGCAGCCGTGAGTCGATTCGCGAGGCGGTGCTGCGCAATATCGGCATCAGCATCATCGCTCGCCAGGAAGTGCCCCATGACCCGCAATTGCGTGTGCTGACCATCGAGAATGCACCGCAGATTCCGGAGTACCTGTATTGCCTCAAGGAGCGCAAAGGGGCGCGGTTGCCGGCGGCGTTTCTTGGCTTGGCTAAGGAAATGTCACCCCTCTGAATTTTTCGCTGGCTTTGAGGGCCTCTTAGCGAGCAAGCCCGCTCCCACATTTGATCGCGTTTCAACATGAGAATGCGGTCAGCCTGTGGGAGCGGGCTTGCTCGCGAAGGCGGTAGACCAGGCAGCTCATTACCATGAGTCCTACACAAATCCACCAATACCACTATCACCTCCTTTTGCCTTTCTGCCACACCCGCTACGCATTCCCTCCCTAGCATGGCCTTCATCCGTTCGATGAGGTGCCATCATGCACACAGCCCTGACCCAACCCGGCGCACCGATGAAAGTGCGCGCAATCCAGAAGCGCTTTGGCGCGTTCACCGCGCTGGACAACGTCTCCCTGGACGTCGCCGCTGGCGAGCTGGTGTGCCTGCTGGGCCCTTCCGGCTGCGGCAAGACCACACTGCTGCGTTGCATCGCCGGCCTGGAGCGCCAGGACAGCGGTGAGCTCTACCTGGGCGAACGGGACGTGTCCCTGCTGCCACCCCAGGCGCGGGACTACGGCATCCTGTTCCAGTCCTACGCGTTGTTTCCCAACCTCAGCGTTGAAGCGAACATCGGCTATGGCCTCACCGGCAGCGGCCGCGATGAAGTGCGCAAGCGGGTCGCGCAGATGCTTGAGCTGGTGGGCCTGGTGGGCAGCGAAAAGAAGTACCCCGGCCAACTCTCCGGCGGCCAGCAACAGCGCGTCGCCCTGGCCCGCGCACTGGCGCCGGCGCCGTCGTTATTGTTATTGGATGAGCCGATGTCGGCCCTCGATGCCCGGGTGCGCGAGCACCTGTGCACCGAACTTCGCCAACTGCAGCGACGCCTTGGCATCACCACCTTGATGGTGACCCACAACCAGGACGAAGCCATGTTGATGGCCGACCGTATCGCCGTGATGAACAACGGCAAGGTCGAGCAGTACGCCACGCCCCAGGAAATCTACGACCGCCCGGCCACGCCGTTCGTGGCGGAGTTTGTCGGCCAGGGCAACTGGTTGCCGTTCAGCCGTAACAGCGCCAGCCATGCCCAGGTGGGTGGGTTGAACATGCGCCTGGCTGAGGACGCGGGTGTCGCCCAGTCCGGCCGCTTGTTCTGCCGCCCGGAAGCCATTTGCGTCAACCCGCCGGTGCATGAAGAAAACCTGTTCCCGGCCAAAGTTCGCGAGATCACCTTCCTCGGCAACCGCTGCCGCATGAGCTTTGAACTGGAGCAGTTGCCAGGCCATCCGTTGCTGGCTGAACTGGCGCCGGAAGCCATGCCGCGCCTGGGCGCCCAGGACATCTGGGTGGCGTTGCCGCCGCGCAGCCTGCAGGTGTTTGCCTGAGATGGGGGCTGTGATGACATTGCCGGTACCGCGACAGGTGTCCCGCGCCGAGTGGGGCGACCGCCTCTTTGTGGTCGGCGGCAAATGGCTCTGGCTGGGCCTGTTGGTGGTGGCGGTGCTGTTGCCGCTGTTGGCGATCTTCTGGCGCGGCTTCAGCAGCGAAGCCGGGCAGGGCGGTGGCCTGGTGGCCGCGCGCGAACTGCTGAGCAGCGCCAACTTCCACTGGTTGCTGGGCAATAGCCTGAAAGTTTCCCTCAGTGTGGCGGCCATCGTCGTGCCGCTGGCCTACTTGTTTGCCTATGCCCTGCAACGCACGCTGATCCCCGGCAAGTCCATCTGGCGCGGCTTGTCATTGCTGCCATTGATGGCGCCGTCGATGCTGCCGGGCATTGCCCTGGTTTATCTGTTCGGCAACCAGGGCCTGCTGCGGGGTTTGTTCTCGGAGAATATCTACGGGTTCTGGGGCATTGTCCTCGGCGAGGTGATCTACACCTTTCCCCATGCCTTGATGATTTTGCTGTCGGCGTTGTCCCTGGCGGATGCGCGCTTGTTCGACGCCGCTTCGAGCATGGGCGCCAGCCCGGCCCGGGCGTTTCGCAGCATTACCTGGCCGGCCACGCGCCAGGCGGTGTTCGCCGCGTTTTGCCTGGTGTTCACCTTGACCATCACCGACTTCGGGGTACCGGTGGTGGTGGGCGGCGATTACCAGGTGCTGGCGCTGGAGGCCTACAAGGCCGTGGTGGGCCAGCAACAGTTCGGTCGCGGCGCGTTGATCGGCATGGTGTTGCTGCTGCCGGCGCTGTTCAGCTTTGGCGTGGATGCCTGGTTGCGCCGTCGGCATGGCGACGCGATGAGCGGCCGCGCCCAGGTGTTCCAGCCAGCGCCATCGCGGCTGCGCGACGGGTGCTACCTGGCCCTCGTGCTGCTGATTTGCGCGGCGTTGCTGCTGGTGTTCGGCATGGCGGTGTACTCCTCGCTGGTGAAATTCTGGCCGTACAACCTGTCGCTGTCGCTCAACCACTACCAGTTCGAAGACACCGCTGGCGGTGGCTGGCTGGCCTATCGCAACAGCCTCACCATGGCGTTGTGCACGGCGTTGATCGGCAGCGTGCTGATCTTCACTGGCGCTTACCTGATGGAAAAGACCAAGGGCCAGAAGAACCTCAACCTGGCACTGCGCATGCTCAGCTTCGTGCCGATGGCCGTGCCGGGCCTGGTCCTGGGGCTGGGCTACGTGTTCTTCTTCAACCTCAACGGCAACCCGCTGCATGTGTTGTACGGCAGCATGGCGTTGCTGGTGGTGTGCACCATTGCGCATTACCTGACCACCGCGCAGATGACCGCGACCACCGCCTTGCGCCAGTTGGACGCCGAGTTCGAAGCCGCCGCGCTGTCCCTCAAGGCGCCGTTGTATCGCCATTATCTGCGCGTCACGGTGCCGATCTGCCTGCCGGCGCTGCTGGACATCCTGCGCTACCTGTTTGTGTCGGCGATGACCACCGTGTCCGCCGCGATCTTCCTCTACAGCCCCGACACCATCCTCGCCGCTGTCGCCGTGCTGAACATGGACGACGCCGGCAATGTGGGCGGCGCGGCGGCCATGTCGACCCTGATCCTGTTCACCTCGGCCAGCGTCTCGCTGCTGCTGGCGTGGGCCTCACGTGGCGCGCTGCGCCGCTCCCAAGCCTGGCGCCAGCGCGCACCCGGCCAATAAAACATCCCTGAAGGAGGTGCTCCATGTTCAAGCCCCTGGCGCTGGTCGCTGCAGTTCTCACGGCATTCAGCCTGAATGCTTTGGCCAAGACCGAATTGACGGTGTACACGGCCCTTGAAGCCGAGCAATTGAAGACCTACAAAAAAGCCTTCGAACAGGCCAACCCCGACGTCGAGATCAAGTGGGTGCGCGACTCCACCGGCATCATTACCGCCAAACTGCTGGCTGAGAAAGACCGCCCCCAGGCTGACGTGGTGTGGGGCCTGGCCGCCTCCAGCCTGGCGATCCTCGATCAGCAAGGCATGCTCGACAACTACGCGCCCAAGGATCTGGACAAGATCGGCAAAAACTACCGCGACGCCGCCAACCCTCCGGCCTGGGTCGGCATGGACGTGTGGGCCGCCACCATCTGCTTCAACACCGTCGAAGCCGAGAAGCAGGGCCTCACCAAACCGGTGAGCTGGCAGGACCTGACCAAGCCTGAGTACAAGGGCAAGATTGTGATGCCCAACCCGGCGTCGTCGGGCACTGGTTTCCTGGATGTCAGCGCCTGGCTCCAGACCTTCGGCGAGAAGCAAGGCTGGCAGTACATGGACGACTTGCACCAGAACATCGGCCAGTACGTTCACTCCGGCTCCAAGCCGTGCAAGCTGGCGGCCTCCGGTGAATTCCCGATTGGCATTTCCTTCGAATACCCGGCGGTTCAACTCAAGCGCCAGGGCGCGCCGCTGGACATCATCCTACCCAAGGAAGGCCTGGGCTGGGACATCGAAGCCACCGCGGTGATCAAAGGCACTGCCCATGCCGACGCGGCGAAAAAACTCGCTGACTTCTCCGCCAGCACCGCGGCGATGGACCTGTACAAGGACAACTTCGCCGTGCTCGCCCAACCGGGTATCGCCAAGCCGCAGACCGAATTGCCGGCGGACTATGAGCAACGATTGATCAAGAACGACTTTGTCTGGGCTTCCAAAAACCGTGACAGCATCCTGGCCGAATGGCGTAAGCGTTATGACGGTAAGTCGGAAAAACAATAACTTTTACCTCAACCTGTAGGAGCGAGCTTGCTCGCGAAAAACTAACAGGCGACGCGGGTGATCAGACACACCGCGTCATCGTTGGCGACCTTCGCGAGCAAGCTCGCTCCTGCAGAGGGCTGCATACTCCATGACAGATTTACTGATCGTCGGCGCCGGCATCCTCGGCCTCTCCCACGCCTATGCCGCCGCCAGGCGCGGCCTCAAGGTCAAGGTGTTCGAGCGCAGCGCCACGCCATTGGGCGCCTCAGTGCGCAACTTCGGCCAGGCCCTGGTCACCGGCCAACCACCAGGGCCCATGCTGGACCTGGCGCGGGAAAGCCGCGAAATCTGGGGCCAGTGGGCGCAAGCGGCGGGCCTGGCGCTCAAGCGCAATGGCTCCTACCTGTTCGCCCGCACCGAAGCCGAAGAGCATCTGCTCGAAGCCTTCTGCGCCGGGCGAGCGCGGGAGCACGGCTACAACGTCGAGCTGCTGCAAGGCGCTGTCATGAACGACCTGTACGCCGGCCAGTTCCGCCATCACCGCGCCGCGCTGCATGGCAAGGACGACCAGCAACTCTATTCCCGTGAGGCCATACCGGCGCTGATCCATTACCTGAGCCAGGCGCTGAACGTGGAGTTTCATTTCTCCACCCTGGTGCGCGAGGTTGAGCCGGGCCAGTTGCACAGCACGGCGGGCAGCTTTCGCGGCGAGCAGATCATCGTCTGCTCCGGCCACGATTATCAGACCCTGCTGGCCGACGCCATCGCCGCGCTCAACCCGCAAACCTGTCGCCTGCAAATGCTGCGCGCCCGGCCGGTGCTCAACCTGAACCTGCAACATGCCTTGCTCACCGGCTTGAGCTGCGTGCACTACGGCGCCTTCGCCGACCTGCCGGAAGCGGCCGCGGTGCAGGCGCAGATCCTGCGGGAAACGCCGTACCTGCACGAGCACGGCATTCACCTGTTGATCAGCCCTACGCCCCATGGTGAGTTGATCATCGGTGACTCCCACCATTACGACAGCGATCCGTCGCCCTTCAACGCCGAGCAGGTGGATGACTGGCTGATCGAACTGGCGCAGCAGACCCTGGGTTGCAAGGTCCAGGTGGTGGAGCGTTGGCAGGGTGTCTACGGTTCGCGCGGGCCTGGGCCGTTTTCGTTTGTGCAGGCGGCACCCGGCGTCAGCGCTGCCTTGATGCACACCGGCGTAGGGATGAGCGTGGGGCCGGCGATGGCCGAGCGTAATATCAGCACACTGTGGGGCACGACGCGATGAGCCCGGAGCAGGCGATTGCCCAGGTGTTTGGCTTGTACGAGCAGCATGGCACGGCTGACTACATCGGCGAGCCGGTGTCGCAAATCGAGCACATGTCCCAGGCCGCACAATTGGCCATGGCCGAAGGGTTTGACGACGAGGTGGTGCTGGCGGCGTTCTTCCACGACATCGGCCACCTCTGCGGCCAGGGCGGCGCGAACATGGGCGGTTATGGTGTGGTCAGCCACGAGCGGCTGGGCGCCGATTACCTGCGCCGCGCAGGCTTCAGCGAACGCCTGGCCAAATTGGTGGAATACCACGTGCAGGCCAAGCGCTACCTGACCTTCAGCCAGCCGGATTATTACGCACGCTTGAGCCAAGCCAGCCGTCGCACCTTGGGTTATCAGGGCGGCGTCATGAGCGCCGAAGAGGTCAGGGCTTTTGAACAGGACTCGCTATATGCCGTGAGTTTGCGTATGCGCCACTGGGACGAGCAGGCCAAGCAAACGCAGGTGCCGGTGTTGGATCTGCAACTGCTCAAAGCCATGGCCGTCCGACTACTGGCCGCGTAGACGGGCCTTACACACATCGCAGATACGCCGCCTGGAGCCTCGATAGCCGCCGCACTAAGGTGCTTGCTTCTTAGCAAGGGAGCAACGCAGATGCGCTATTTGAAGGTGGTTGCACAGGATCAAACGGGAGATGGCCGAGCGAATACGGTGCGTCTTCAGTTCTACCAAGGTACGCCCTGCAATCAGGACGAGTTGCTCAATGAGGCCGTAGCCTATGACTTCACCTCAGACGCAAAGGTCGATTACAGCAGGGGAGACGTTACCCATGACGGTCAGGAAAGCAGTCTTGATCGAGCGTTGCTGGATCAATTTGCCAATGCCTATTTGAAGATCAACTGGATGAATCGCGGCGCCAGTAGCCGGCTTTACATGAAGATCTTTTCCGAAGACTTCTATAAAGACGGCACCCCCGACACCGTGCGCCTGCACTTACACAAAGGCCCCGGGCTGCTGAGTTCGGACGCTCAGGTATCTTGGAGCGCCGCCTATGATTTTGATAACAACGGTGAACTTGAGTGGAACATTCACGCCGACATCAACTGCGATGGCGTCATCGATGAAGTTGATAAGCACTTGGTCCAGCAATTGGCTGAGCTTTATTTGAAGTTCAATTGGCACACACCTGAGCCCTTCGATGCCAAGGTGGTGGATATTCAGGCACATTGATCAGTAAGCAAAAGACCACACCGTTTGACGCTGCTTACTGAGCATTCAAGGCATGAGCCCCGGTTCATTCAGTTGCACCGACAATGCCTCGACCTGCTCCTGACGTTCGGCCTGGCTCAGTTTGGCGTGGGGGTTGAGGGACGACCATTGCGGATAGGCGCGGGCCTTGTGCAAAGCGTCCGGCAGCTTGCCTTCGCGCCAGGTTTTGTCCTGGGGCGTATCGACCTTGATGCTGTGCATCGCCGCATGCCCGCGCAGGTTCAGGGCCTTGAGCAGTTGGCGTTGGCGCAGGGCGAGCAGGCGCAGCACGCTGTCATCGACGGTGAGTTCGCGTTGGCCCTTGATCTTGCCCATCAGGCGGCTGCCATAGCTGCGTGCGGTTTGCAGCGCACCGCCGGCAATCGCGCCGGCCAGGGCAGCAGCGCCCAGTGTCAGGCCACCGACCAGCAGATCCACGCCCGCACCGGCGGCCGCACCGGCGGCGATCCCGCCACCCACGCGCACGCCCAGTTGCTTGAGAGTTTCGGGGTTGAACAGGTCGTCGCCCCAGCGCCCGTCCAGCAACGGCAAGTCGCTGGCGGCGGCGTCCTGTGGGCGGAAGCCGAACAGTTTGAGCAGGGCTTCGACGCACTTTTGTTCGCGCTGGCGCACGGCCTTGCGTAAATCACTGATGGCCTGGGGCTCATCCTCGGTGGTGACGCTGCGGCGGCAGGCGGCGCAGTCGATCAGCAACTCGGCGATCAGCCGTGCTGCGCTTTGCTGGCGAGCCTGGCGCTGGGCTTCTTGATCAAGGATCAGGCGTTCCAGCTGGGGGCGGGCGTTTTCCAGCAGCAGGGCCAGGCTTTCATACAGCCGACGTTCGCCGTCTTCGGGCGGTGCCACGCTGTCGAAACGCACCAGCGCATGCAGGCCGAGGCGGGCCAAGGCTTCGCGCCAGTCTGGTTCGCGGTGGTCGCTGCTGCTGACAAAATTGAGCACCGGCAACAACGGCTTGCCGCAACTGGCCAGCACTTGCAGCTCGTCGCGGTACTTGGCCAGCACCGGCTCCCGAGCGTCGATCACGTATAGGCCGGCATCCGAGGCCAGTAATTGGCGCAACACCTTGGCTTCCTGTTCGAAACGCTGGCGCGCCTCGCTGCCTTCCAGGAAACGCGCCAGCCGCGCAGGGCCATCCAGGCGTTCGCCGGGGCGGTCGAGGCGTTCCAGGTAATCGAGCAGGGCGATGGCGTCTTCCAGGCCGGGCGTGTCGTACAGCTCCAGCAAGGCTTCGCCATCTACCGATAGGCGCGCACCTTCCACGTGCCGCGTGGTACTGGGGCGATGGGACACTTCGCCAAAGCCGACATCGCGGGTGAGGGTGCGCAGCAGTGAGGTTTTGCCCACGTTGGTGTGGCCGACCACGGCGAGTTTCAGCGGTTTAGTCATGACCGGTCTCCAGCCAGCTTAACGGCGCGCAATCGGCAAACGACAGCTCAAGCTGTTGCAGCGCGGCATGCCAGTCGCCCAGGCGCTCGGCGTCCAGCGCCTGGCCCGGTGGCGCCTGCAGCAGCCATACGCGGGTGTCGGTGGCGCTGCGTGCCAGCTCGGCGATCAGCGCCAGGCTGCCACGGTCGGGGGAGCGGCGCGGGTCACAGGCGATGGCCAGGCGCGCGGGGGGGAAACGGCTGAGTTGTTCCAGCAGCTTGTTGCGTGATTCGCGGCTGTCGAGGATGCCGGCGTTCTTGACGTTGGCGGGCAGTTTGGGCGGCCAAGGGTGTTGGTCATCGAGTTCGATGGCGACCAGCAACGCACCGTCGCTCTCCAGCTCGCTCACGCCGCCGCTGACCTGGTGCAGGTGCTCGGGCGCCACATCGTTGACCCCAAGGCGCTCGCTGCTGGGCATCAGGCGTTCGCGCAGTTGGGCGTAGCCGGGCAGGTTGAGGTCCAAGCGCAACGCTGCGCGCCCGCGTTTCCATCGCCACAGGCACAGCAGGGCGAGGATCAGCCGCGGCAACAGGCCGTAGACCAGCAACACGCCCACCAGCCAGGCGGCCCAGGCCTGGCGGGCGCTTTCGATATTCAGCGCGGAGTCGCCGCTGGCGCGGATCATCTCCACGGTTGGCACATTGAAACCCAGCAGAGCCGGGAGTGTGCCGAGGGCCTGGGTCACGGCGACAAACGTATCGGCGCCGAGAATGGTGGTTTCCCACACAAATCCGTAGCGGCGCGTGGCGAGCAGGGTCAGCAGGATCACCAGGGCGCTGAGCAAGGCCAGCAACC
Source organism: Pseudomonas sp. AP42 (assembly GCF_001728935.1). Lineage (NCBI taxonomy): Bacteria > Pseudomonadati > Pseudomonadota > Gammaproteobacteria > Pseudomonadales > Pseudomonadaceae > Pseudomonas > Pseudomonas sp. AP42. The sequence goes on along the minus strand of NZ_LYSO01000017.1, from coordinate 56,105 downwards.
ACAAGCTGTTGACCAGCACACCCACCGCCCAGCGATTGAGTTTTTGCCGTTGCAGCAACAGCAATAACGCTGGGGCCAGTTGCGCGGCCTTGGCGTCGCGCGCCAGTTTCTCGCTGAGCCACAACCACAGTCGGCCGAGACTGGCGCTGTGTTCACCGGCAAACAGCAGGCCCAGGGCCCAACTGACCAGCAAAATCAGGTTCAGGCCGAGCAGGCTGCCCAAGGCCCAGAACACATTCACCGGGGCCAAGCCATTGCCCAGCGCCGCGAACGCCAAACCGGCGCCGCTGATGACGGCGACCACCGCCAGTAACACCAGGGCCAGGCGTGCGCCTTGCAGCCAGCGGCTGAGCGCGGCGGTCAAACCATCGCGTTCGGCCAGGTGCAGCGCACGCTGCTGGATGCGCGTGGGCAGGTCGCCCCCGGCGGTGCGGGCCAAGCGGTTGGCTTCCAGGTCTTCCAGGGGGCCGGCGTGTTCTTCGCGCAGGCGCACGGTTTCTGTCAGCCAAAGTCTGTGCAGCGGGTTCAGTGCAGTCACGCGCCGTCCTGTCGTGTTGATGAGGTTGGAGCATAACCGCTGGCTCGCCGCTCTGGTATTCTCGTCGCCATGAAAAAAACTCTCCCTTTAAGCCTGATCGCAGCCCTCGGTGAAAACCGTGTGATCGGCGTCGACAACAGCATGCCCTGGCATTTGCCGGGGGATTTCAAATATTTCAAGGCCACCACGCTCGGCAAGCCGATCATCATGGGGCGCAAGACCTGGGATTCCCTGGGCCGACCGCTGCCAGGGCGTTTGAACCTGGTGGTCAGCCGTCAGACCGATCTTGTGCTGGAAGGTGCGCAAGTGTTTCCGTCATTGGAGGCTGCGGTAGAACGCGCTGAGGAATGGGCCAAGGCGCAAGGCGTGGACGAACTGATGCTGATCGGCGGCGCGCAGTTGTATGCGCAGGGGCTGGAACAGGCCGATCGCTTGTACCTGACCCGCGTAGCGCTGAGCCCGGAAGGGGATGCTTGGTTTCCAGAGTTTGATAGGAACCAGTGGAAGCTGGTGTCGAATGTCGAGAATCCAGCCGAAGGTGATAAGCCGGCCTACAGCTTCGAAGTGTGGGAGCGCAACTAGTGTAGGAGCGAGCTTGCTCGCGAAGATCGTCAACGATGACGCGGGCATTCTGAATGAGCGCGGCGCTCTCAGGTTCTTCGCGAGCAAGCTCGCTCCTACAGTTGATTGGCTTCAGACCTGCGCTAACTCGGCATGCTCATCGGCATCCAGCAACGCCTTATCCGTCTGCCCCATGATCTGGCTGGTAATCGCCCCGGCCGTCATCGAACCATTCACGTTCAACGCCGTGCGGCCCATGTCGATCAGCGGCTCCACGGAAATCAACAGCGCCACCAGTGACACCGGCAAGCCCATGGCCGGCAGCACGATCAGCGCGGCAAAGGTCGCACCGCCGCCGACGCCGGCAACGCCCGCCGAACTCAAGGTCACAATCGCCACCAGGGTCGCGATCCACAGCGGGTCCAGCGGGTTGATGCCCACGGTCGGCGCGACCATCACCGCCAACATGGCAGGGTAAAGACCGGCGCAACCGTTCTGGCCGATGGTCGCGCCAAACGAGGCGGCGAAGCCGGCGATGGATTGCGGAATGCCCAGGCGACGGGTCTGCGCTTCAATGCTCAGCGGGATGCTTGCAGCGCTGGAGCGGCTGGTAAAGGCGAAGGTCAGCACCGGCCACACCTTGCGGAAGAAGCGCAGCGGGTTGATCCCGGCCAGGGACAGCAGCAGGCCGTGCACCACGAACATCAGGCCCAGGGCCAGGTACGACACCACGACGAAACTGCCGAGCTTGATGATGTCTTGCAGGTTGGAACCGGCGACCACTTTGGTCATCAGCGCCAGCACACCATAAGGGGTCAGCTTCATTACCAGGCGCACCAGGCGCATCACCCAGGCTTGCAGGGTGTCGATGGCGTTAAGGACTTTCTGGCCTTTTTCCACGTCGTCCTTGAGCAGCTGCAGCGCGGCAACCCCAAGGAACGCGGCGAAAATCACCACGCTGATAATCGACGTCGGTTTGGCCCGGGCCAGGTCGGCGAACGGGTTGGCCGGTACGAACGACAGCAGCAACTGCGGGATATTCAGGTCGGCGACCTTGCCTGCGTAATCACTCTGGATCACTTGCAGGCGCGCCATTTCCTGGGTGCCGGCCACCAGGCCTTCGGCGGTGAGGCCGAACAGGTTGGTCAGGCCGATGCCGATCAGCGCCGCGATGGCCGTGGTGAACAGCAGCGTGCCGATGGTCAGAAAGCTGATCTTGCCCAGGGACGAGGCGTTATGCAGGCGCGCCACGGCACTGAGGATCGAGGCGAACACCAGCGGGATCACGATCATTTGCAGCAGTTGCACATAGCCGTTGCCGACCAGGTCAAACCAGCCGATGGAGGCTTTGAGCACCGGGTTGCCGTCGCCATAGATCGTGTGCAACGCCGCGCCGAACAGCACGCCCAGCACCAGGGCGAACAGCACCTTCTTGGCCAGGCTCCAGTTAGTACGGCGGGTTTGTGCCAGGCCCAACAACAGGGCCACGAACACCAATAAATTGAGAATCAGGGGCAGATTCATTGAAGCTCCGTTGAGAAGGCAGCCAATCGCGTGAGCCTGCGATTGCGAACCGGGAAGCCTAACAGCTTGAAATATATTGATTTAATACCGATATGGAATGGCGACTGTCGTTTTTGGAATAAGCCTTTGACGCTCAGGCGTATGCCCTTGGCGTGATCACGACGTCCTTGGTCGTGCTCGGGCGATAACTGTCATACGGATTTGTTAGCGTCGATGTCTTTCACTTGAGGGAGACAACGCCTATGAAGCTCGCGCCGAAACTATTGGTATCCGCCGCCTTTTGCCTCGGGCTCGCCAGCCAGGCGTTTGCCGCCACCGAGTTGAAACACTGGCCGGCACCTGCCGCCAAACAACTCAACGAAATGATCGCCGCCAACGCCAACAAGGGTAACTACGCGGTGTTCGACATGGACAACACCAGCTACCGCTATGACCTTGAAGAGTCCTTGCTGCCGTACATGGAAAACAAGGGGCTGATCACCCGCGACAGCCTCGACCCGTCGCTCAAGCTGATGCCGTTCAAAGACACCGCCGAGCACAAAGAGAGCCTGTTCAGTTACTACTACCGCCTTTGTGAAGTGGACGACATGGTCTGCTACCCGTGGGTGGCCCAGGTGTTTTCTGGCTTCACCCTCAAGGAGCTCAAGGTTCAGGTGGATGAGCTGATGGCCTCCGGCAAGCCGGTGCCGGTCAGTTATTTTGAAGGCGACGCGGTGAAGACATCCGAGGTGCAGCCGCCAAAAGTCTTCACTGGCCAGGCCGAGCTGTACAACAAGCTGATGGAAAACGGCATCGAGGTGTATGTGATGACGGCCGCATCCGAGGAGCTGGTGCGCATGGTCGCCGCCGATCCGAAGTACGGCTACAACGTCAAACCCGAAAACGTCATCGGCGTGTCCACCCTGCTCAAGGACCGCAAGACCGGCGAGCTGACCACCGCCCGCAAGCAGATCGCGGCCGGCAAGTATGACCAAGCCGCCAACCTCGGCCTGGAACTGACCCCCTACCTGTGGACCCCGGCGACCTGGATGGCCGGCAAGCACGCGGCGATCCTCACCTACATCGACGAATGGAAAAAACCAGTGATTGTCGGCGGTGACACACCGACCAGCGACGGCTACATGCTGTTCCACGATGTGGACGTGGCCAAGGGCGGCGTCCACCTGTGGATCAACCGCAAAGACAAGTACATGACCCAACTCAACGGCATGATCGCCAAGCACGCGGCGGCGCAAGCCAAGGAAGGGCTGCCGGTGACGGCGGACAAGAACTGGGTGATCGTGAAACCGGAGGAGATTCAGTAAAGAGCCTTAAGTCGAAGTGCAGCCACTGTGGGAGCTGGCTTGCCTGCGATGCAGACACCTCGGTACTTCATGTACTCCGAGGTGATGCAATCGCAGGCAAGCCAGCTCCCACATTTGATCGCCAATGTCTTGGGGATTTTCTGCAGACAAAAAAAGCCCCGCACCTGGCGGGGCTTTTTTATGCGCGAAGCTTACAGGCCGTCGAGCATGGCTTTGTTGCGCACCGCACCTTTGTCGGCGCTGGTGGCCAACAATGCGTAGGCCTTCAATGCGGTGGTGACTTTACGCGGGCGCTTCTCCACTGGCTTCCAGCCTTTCTTGTCCTGCTCAACCCGGCGTGCCGCCAGTTCTTCATCGCTGATCAACAGGTTGATCGAGCGGTTTGGAATGTCGATCAACACCTTGTCGCCATCCTGCACCAGGCCAATCGCGCCACCGGCAGCGGCTTCCGGGGAAGCGTGGCCGATGGACAGGCCCGAGGTGCCGCCGGAGAAACGGCCGTCGGTCAGCAGGGCGCAGGCTTTGCCCAGGCCTTTGGATTTCAGGTAGGACGTGGGGTAAAGCATCTCCTGCATACCCGGGCCGCCTTTGGGGCCTTCGTAGCGGATGATCACGATGTCGCCTTCCTTGACTTCGTCCGCGAGGATGCCGCGTACCGAACTGTCCTGGCTTTCGTAGATCTTGGCGCGGCCTTCGAAGACGTGGATGGATTCATCCACACCCGCCGTTTTGACCACGCAGCCGTCGAGGGCGATGTTGCCGTACAGCACGGCCAGGCCGCCTTCTTGCGAGTAGGCGTGCTCGACACTGCGGATGCAGCCGTTTTCACGGTCGTCATCCAAGGTGTCCCAACGGGTCGACTGGCTGAACGCGGTCTGCGTCGGAATGCCCGCAGGGCCGGCCTTGAAGAAGGTGTGCACGGCTTCGTCGTCAGTCTGGGTGATGTCCCACTTGGCGATGCCTTCGGCGATGGACTTGCTGTGCACGGTCGGCAGGTCGGTGTGCAGCAGGCCGCCACGGGCCAGGGAACCGAGGATCGAGAAGATTCCGCCGGCGCGGTGCACGTCTTCCATGTGGTATTTCTGGATATTCGGCGCGACCTTGCACAGTTGCGGCACGTGACGGGACAGGCGGTCGATGTCGCGCAGGTCGAAATCGATCTCGGCTTCCTGGGCGGCGGCCAGCAGGTGCAGGATGGTGTTGGTGGAACCGCCCATGGCGATGTCCAGGGTCATCGCGTTTTCGAACGCCTTGAAGTTGGCGATATTGCGCGGCAACACCGACTCATCGTTCTCGCCGTAGTAGCGCTTGCACAGCTCGACGATGGTGCGACCGGCCTGCAGGAACAACTGCTCGCGGTCGCTGTGAGTGGCCAGTGTGGAACCGTTGCCCGGCAAGGCCAGGCCCAAGGCTTCGACCAGGCAGTTCATCGAGTTGGCGGTGAACATGCCGGAGCACGAACCGCAGGTCGGGCAGGCGCTTCGCTCGTATTCCGCAACCTTCTCGTCAGAGGCGCTGGAATCGGCGGCGATCACCATGGCGTCAACCAGGTCGAGGCCGTGGGAGGCGAGTTTGGTCTTGCCGGCTTCCATCGGCCCGCCGGAAACGAAGATCACCGGGATGTTCAGGCGCAAGGCAGCCATCAACATGCCAGGGGTGATCTTGTCGCAGTTGGAGATGCACACGATGGCGTCGGCGCAGTGGGCGTTGACCATGTATTCCACGGAGTCGGCGATGATCTCGCGGCTCGGCAGGGAATACAGCATGCCGTCATGGCCCATGGCGATACCGTCGTCCACGGCGATGGTGTTGAATTCTTTTGCCACGCCACCGGCGCGTTCGATCTCGCGGGCGACCAGTTGGCCCAGGTCCTTGAGGTGGACATGGCCCGGCACGAACTGGGTGAACGAGTTGGCAATCGCGATGATCGGCTTTTTGAAGTCGTCATCTTTCATCCCCGTGGCACGCCACAGCGCGCGCGCACCGGCCATGTTGCGGCCGTGGGTGGATGTTTTCGAGCGGTAATCAGGCATTGGAGCACTCCGGGCGGCTAATCAGGTACTAAAGGGGAGTGAGCTTCTATTGACGTCTGGAACACCCGAAAAATGGCCGTAGTGTCCGGAAGTTGCCACTCGCACCGCGGGATCGCCGCTTGCTTGGGCCTCGAGCTCATAAACCCGCCGGGGGATGACTGGCGATGAATAGGGCCGATTCTACACCGACTTCTTGTAGGAGCGAGCTTGCTCGCGAAAATCGTCAACGATGACGCTGTGCTATCAGGTAGTCCGTGTCGTTTGTGGGTTTTTCGCGAGCGAGCTCGCTCCTACAGGGGGACATATTCAGAACTACTGTTTAAAGGCTGGTTGGCGCTGCTGCTCCTACCGTTTCTTTTCCAATCACAGAAGAGGACGAAGGAATGTCCAACCAGCAAAATGCGCATCGGCTGCGTAAAGGGCGCTATTCAGAATCGGGCCGTATCTACTTGCTAACGGCTGTCACCCATCAACGGCAACACATTTTTCAAGACTGGCTTATCGGTCGCTTGCTGGTCCGCGAATTCAGAAAGGCTCAGGAAGACAAAGATGCAACGTCACTCGCCTGGGTGGTCATGCCCGACCATTTCCACTGGCTGGTGGAGTTGCACAGCGGCGATTTGCCTAGGCCCATGCAGCGAACCAAATCGCGAAGTGCCCGTGCAGTCAATAAGGCAAGACAGTCCTTTGGAGTGCTTTGGCAAAAAGGCTATTTCGACCGGGCGTTGCGCCGTGAAGAAGACTTGAAGGCAATGGCTCGCTATATCGTCGCCAACCCCTTGCGCGCAGGCTTGGTCGAGCACATTGGCCAATACCCCCTATGGGACGCCATCTGGCTATAAGACACCTTCCCCTGTAGGAGCGAGCTTGCTCGCGAAGATCGTCAACGATAACGCAGCGCTATCAGGTAACCCGTGGCGGCTATTCGTTCTTCGCGAGCAAGCTCGCTCCTACAGAGGGGGCGGTTTTAATCAGCTATTGGGTAGCAACCGGCAGGTAATGCTCTTGATGTAGCGCGTCTCGGCAATCGCCGGGTGCACCGGGTGGTCCGGGCCTTGGCCGCCGCGTTCGAGCATCTGGATGTTGCGGTCCAGATGGCGGGCGCTGGTGAGCAGGATGTTTTGCAGGTCGTCTTCCGGCAGGTGCATGGAGCATGAAGCGCTGACGAGGATGCCGTCCTTGCTGAGCAGGCGCATGGCTTGCTCGTTGAGGCGGCGGTAGGCGCCTTCGCCGTTTTTCATGTCTTTTTTGCGTTTGATGAAGGCCGGTGGGTCGGCGACGATCACGTCGAAGCGTTCTTCGCTGGCTTTCAGTTCCTTCAAGGCTTCAAAGACGTCGCCTTCGATGCAGGTCATCTTCTCGGCAAAGCCGTTCAGTGCGGCGTTGCGCTCTACGCCGTCGAGGGCGAAGGCGGAGGCGTCGACGCAGAACACTTCACTGGCGCCGAAGGCCGCCGCTTGCACGCCCCAGCCGCCGATGTAGCTGTACAGGTCCAGTACGCGCTTGCCCTTGGCATACGGGGCCAGGCGGGCGCGGTTCATGCGGTGGTCGTAGAACCAGCCGGTTTTCTGGCCCTGGATCACCGGGGCTTCGAATTTCACGCCGTTTTCTTCCAGCGCCACCCACTCCGGCACCAGGCCGAATACGGTTTCGACGTAGCGGTTGAGGCCTTCGGCGTCGCGCGCGGCGGAGTCGTTCTTGAACAGGATGCCGCTGGGCTTGAGCACTTGGGTCAGCGCGGCGATCACATCTTCTTTATGGGCTTCCATGGTCGCCGAGGCGATCTGTACCACCAGAATGTCGCCGAAGCGGTCGACCACCAGGCCCGGCAACAGGTCGGAATCACCGTAGACCAGGCGGTAGAACGGCTTGTCGAACAGGCGGTCACGCAGGGACAGGGCCACGTTGAGGCGGTGTACCAGCAGCGACTTGTCCAGTGGCAACTTGATGTCGCGCGACAGCAGGCGGGCGCAGATCAGGTTGTTCGGGCTCATGGCCACGATGCCCAGGGTCTTGCCGCCGGCTGCTTCCAGGATAGCCTGGTCACCTGCCTGGAAGCCGTGGAGTGGGGTGGCGGCCACGTCGATTTCGTTGCTGTAGACCCACAGGTGGCCGTTGCGCAAACGACGATCGGCGTTGGCTTTGAGACGCAGGCTTGGCAGGGACATGACGTCGCTCCGGAAAAAAGAGCGGGAGTATACCCTTTGCGCACTCTTTCATGTGGGAGCTGGCTTGCCTGCGATGCGGGCGGCGCGGTGTATCAGACGTACGGTGGTGATGCTATCGCAGGCAAGCCAGCTCCCACATTCGATCGGGTTTCACTTGGGTTTTTGGGTGTCGGCCACGTCTGCATAAGGGGTAGAATTCGCGCCTAGCCCAGAGTGTGTACTTATGTCCCAAGAGCTTTCCCCCGAGCAGATCCAACAGGCCCTGCAAGGCATCAGCGTGCCGCCTCAACCGCAAATCATGGTGGATTTGCAGATGGAGCAGTACATGCCCGACCCGGACCTGGAAGTGATTGCGCGGCTGATCTCCCAGGACCCGGGCTTGTCCGGCGCGCTGCTCAAGATCGTCAATTCGCCGTATTACGGCCTGAGCAACAAGATCGCTTCGATCCAGCGTGCGGTGAACCTGCTGGGCAGCCGTTCGATCATCAATCTGATCAACGCGCAGTCGATCAAGGGCGAGATGTGCGACGACACCATCGTCACCCTCAACCGCTTCTGGGACACTGCCCAGGATGTGGCCATGACCTGCCTCACCCTGGCCAAGCGCACTGGCTCCCAGGCCGTGGACGAAGCCTATGCCTTGGGCCTGTTCCATGATTGTGGCGTGCCGCTGATGCTCAAGCGCTTCCCCAATTACATGGCGGTACTGGAAGAAGCCTACGCCAATGCCGGCCCGGATTGCCGCGTGGTCGACACCGAAAACAAAGCGTTCCACACCAACCATGCGGTGGTTGGCTACTACACCGCCAAGTCCTGGCGCCTGCCGGAGCATGTGACCGACGCCATCGCCAATCACCACAACGCTCTGGCGATTTTCAGCGATGAGACATCGCGCAACCCGCAGCTCAAGAACCTGCTGGCCATTTTGAAGATGGCCGAGCATATCTGTTCGTCCTATCGCGTACTGGGTAACCAGGCGGTGGACCATGAGTGGAATGCCATCGGCCATCTGGTGCTGGATTACGTGGGCCTGTCGGACTACGACTTCGAGAGCCTGAAGTTGTCGATCCGCGAACTGGGCGCGCACTGACCCGTTATTCAAGAGGTACACATGCCCGAGTTACCAGAAGTCGAAACCACCCGCCGCGGGATCGCCCCGCACCTGGAAGGCCAGCGCGTCAGCCGCGTGGTGGTGCGTGAGCGGCGCCTGCGCTGGCCGATTCCGGAAGACCTGGATGTGCGCCTGTCGGGGCAGCGCATCGTGCTGGTGGAGCGCCGGGCCAAGTACCTGTTGATCAATGCCGAAGTGGGCACCTTGATCAGCCACCTGGGCATGTCGGGCAACTTGCGCCTGGTGGAAGTCGGCATGCCGGCGGCCAAGCATGAACATGTGGATATTGAGCTGGAATCGGGTATGGCCCTGCGCTACACCGACCCGCGGCGTTTCGGCGCGATGCTCTGGAGCCTCGACCCGCACAACCATGAGTTGCTGATGCGGCTGGGGCCAGAGCCGTTGACCGACCTGTTTGATGGCGAGCGCTTGTTCCAGCTGTCTCGCGGCAAGTCGATGGCGGTGAAGCCGTTCATCATGGACAACGCGGTGGTGGTGGGCGTGGGCAATATCTATGCGACAGAGGCGCTGTTTGCGGCGGGGATTGACCCGCGCCGCGCCGCCGGGGGGATTTCACGCGGGCGTTATTTGAAGCTGGCGATTGAGATCAAGCGGGTGCTGGCCGCTGCCATTGAGCGGGGCGGTACCACGTTGCGCGACTTTATCGGTGGCGATGGGCAGCCGGGGTATTTCCAGCAGGAACTGTTCGTGTATGGCCGGGGCGGCGAGGCGTGCAAGGTCTGCGGTACTGAGCTGCGCAATGTGGTGCTGGGGCAGCGGGCGAGTGTGTTTTGCCCCAAGTGTCAGAGCTGAATGGTGCGGAGGGCTGATGCAGCCTTCGCGAGCAAGCCCGCTCCCACATTTGACTGCATTTAACCTGAAGAAACTCGGTCAATGTGGGAGCGGGCTTGCTCGCGAAGAGGCCTTTACGGGCAATGAAGAGGCTTAGGCCTTACCGGTAATCTTGCGGTACTTCTCCATCAACTGCTCTTCAGTCTCAGGGTGTGCCTCATCCAGCGGAATGCAATCCACCGGGCATACCTGCTGGCACTGCGGTTCGTCGTAGTGACCGACGCACTGGGTGCACAGGTTAGGGTCGATCACATAGATCTCTTCGCCCTGGGAAATGGCGGCGTTCGGGCACTCGGGTTCGCAGACGTCGCAGTTGATGCAATCGTCGGTGATGATCAGGGACATGGAAACTCCTGCCAGGGCACTCTGCCAAGGCATCTGAAAACTAATGCGCGCAATTGTGCCGCATTGGCGCCCGCAGTGCGAGCAGGCACCGACCGAGCAGCCTTACTTCTTGAAGCGTAGCGTCAGCGCATCGGCCACGGCTGGGTGGACGAACTTGGTGATATCTCCGCCCAAAGCGGCGATTTCACGAACCAACGTCGAGGAAATGAACGAATAACGCTCCGACGGCGTAAGGAACAGACTTTCGACGTCCGGCGCCAATTGGCGGTTCATGTTGGCCAGCTGGAATTCGTATTCGAAGTCCGACACCGCGCGCAGGCCACGCAGGAACACATTGGCGTTCTGCTCCTTGGCAAAATGCGCCAGCAATGTCGAAAAGCCCACTACTTCGACATTTGGCAGGTGCTTGGTGACCTCTTGCGCCAGCTCCACACGTTGTTCCAGGGGAAACAGCGGGTTTTTCTTGGGGCTGGCCGCGACCGCGATGATCACATGGTCGAACAGGCGAGAGGCGCGTTCGACCAGATCGCCATGGCCTTTGGTAATCGGGTCGAAGGTACCTGGGTACAACACTCGGTTCATCGCGTCGTCCTGGCGGAGTCCGTTGGGGAACCGGATGGTATCGCAGCATTACCGGTGGGCCAAGTCGACTTATGTAGATAGATACCGTGAATACCCTGTCTTTTCATGCCGTTTTCAGACGTTCGGCCAATGCGCTCGCCAGTTGCGCGGTCAATCCGTACACCGACAATTGCGGGTTGGCGCCAATGCTGGTGGGGAACAGCGAGCCGTCGTGGATCGACAGATTGCGCAACTGATGGTGGCGACCCAGGCTATCGGCCACGGCATTTTTTGGATCTTCACCCATGGCACAACCGCCCATCACGTGGGCACTGCCCAGGGTGGTGCGATGCAGTTCCAGGTTCAGACCGTCGATCACGCTGCGCGCTTCGGCCAGGTTGTTCACGAAGCGCGCGTCGTGATGCAAGGGCTTGACCGATTTGGCCCCCGCCGCGAACTGAATCTCGGCCATGCTGTGGAAGGCCCGGCGCAGGCCGTCCCAGGCGTAGGGCGAGACCTGATAGTCGAGCACTGGCGTGCCGTCACCGCGTAACTCCACGGTTCCGCCTGGGCTGTCGGGGTGAAAACCGTCGCGCAGCAGGGCGAGCATGGCGTGGGTGTGGGGTAATTGGTTCATGTCCAAGGCGTTCTGCTTGCCGTAGCCACCGAACAGGGTGCTTGCCAGGCCTGGGTGCAAGGGTGGTGCTTCCAGTTTGTAGGACATTTTGCCGGTAGTGCCGTCCTGCCATTGGAAATGGTCGGAGTAGATGGATTGCGGCGCGCCGTAGAAGGGGTTGATCACCTCGTCGAACAGCCCGGCGGAGAAATTGACCAGGTGCAGGAAGGTGCGCTTGCCCAACCGCGAGTGCGGGTCGGGTGCGTCCGAGCGCATCAGCAGGGCCGGGCTGTTGATGCCGCCGCCCGCCAGCACATAGTGCTTGGCTTTCACGCTGATCTTGCGCCCGGTGGGCGCTACGCAGCGCTCGTCCATGGCCACGCATTCGAGGCTGCTGATGGTGTCGCCGCTGTAGATGAGTCGCTCGGCGCGAGCCAGGTAAAGCAGTTCGCCGCCCTGTTCCAGGGTGGACGGGATGGTCGTCACCAGCATTGACTGCTTGGCGTTGACCGGGCAGCCCATGCCGCAGTACCCCAGGTTGAAGCAGCCGCGCACATTGCGCGGGATCACATGCCAGCTATAGCCGAGCTTTTCGCAGCCTTTGCGGATCACATCGTTATTGGCATTCGGCGGCAGCGCCCACGGCGCGATGCCCAGGCGCTGTTCCATTTTTTCGAACCAAGGCGCCATTTCGGCGCTGCTGTGCCCTTTGACCGCATATTCGCTGGCCCAATGCGAGAGGGTGGCATCGGGGGTGCGAAAGCTGGAGGTCCAGTTGATCAACGTAGTACCGCCCACGGCCCGGCCCTGCAGGATGGTGATAGCGCCGTCCTTGCTCATCCGCCCGATGCCTTCCTGGTAAAGGCTGGCGTAGGCTTCGTCTTCCAGCAGCTTGAAGTCGCTGCTGGTCTTGAGCGGGCCTTCTTCGATCAGCAACACTTTGTAGCCGGCGGCGCTGAGGATTTCGGCGGTGGTACCGCCCCCGGCGCCGCTGCCGATGATGGCGACATCTGCTTCCAGGGTGAGGTCGTTATCCAGGGCGGCGCCATTGTGGGTTTTCCAGCCACGGGCCAGGCCGTCGCGGAACAGATCGGGTACGGGCATAGGTGTGCTCTCTTATTCTTGTAGGAAGATGCAATCTTGGAAGATTGCCCAGGCTAGATCTTCGGCGGGCCGGGGTAGCCGCAATGGGCCCAGGACTCGGGCCGGAAGTACCAGGCCATGATCACCAGCTTGAGCAGCGAGCCCTGGCCCATGCGCAACAGGTTCAGGTAGCTGTTTTCCCAGCGGTGCAGGAAATTGCGGATCTGTTCGCTGCTGGCATTTTCCCAACTGCCCCAGATACCGGTCAGCGGGCCGCGGGTGATGCCCATTGCCAGCACGTCGAATAATTGCTGAGTGAGCTTGAACATCTCGGGCGACAAGTGCTGCAGGCTGTAATCGAGCTTTTTCAGGGTGTCCTCAATGCCGGCAAACACTTGCTCGGCGCTGGCCGCGCCTTCCAGCAACACCGGGATCACCGCCCGTAAGAACGGCAAGTCGCTGGTGCGCAACATCGCAAAGCCGCTGGCCGGCGTACTGCTGGAGCAACCGCTGAGGCTGGCGCCCAGCCCAGCGGTGGCGAGGAAGGCGCTGGCACACAGGCCGATTTTCAAGACGCCGCGCCGTGACAGCGCGGGTGAATCAGTCAGGCTGGGGTTCATTGTTTTTATTGTCCCGAAGGTGGCGGTTATCAGCGGATAAACAGCTTCTGGATCAGCTTCTGGATCGACTTGCCATAGGGCGGGTAGATCAACTTCGCCGCGTTCAGGCGCTGTTTGACCAGCACACCCTTGGCCTTACTGAACGTCAGGAAACCTTCGTGACCGTGGTAATGGCCCATGCCCGACGGGCCGATGCCACCGAACGGCATATCGTCCTGGGCGACGTGCAGCAAGGTGTCGTTCAGGCATACACCACCGGAATGGGTTTCGTGGAGCACCCGGGCTTGTTCGCCTTTGTTGTAGCCGAAGTAATACAGGGCCAATGGGCGTGGGCGCTGGTTGATGTAGGCAAAGGCTTGGTCAAGGCCGCGATACGGCACGATAGGCAGGAGCGGACCGAAAATTTCGTCCTGCATCACGGTCATGTCGTCGCTGACATTCAACAGCAGGCTGTGAGCCATTCGCCGCGCCTGGCCTTGCTCGTACAGTGGGATCAAGGTGGCGCCCTTGTCGGTAGCGTCCTTGGCGTAGGCATTGAGCCGAGCCAGTTGGCGTTCGTTGATGATGGCGGTGTAGTCCGGGTTGTCGGCCAGCGTCGGGTAAAACCCACGAACGGCCTTGGAATACGCCTCGACAAAGCCCTCTACACGATCTTCCGGTACCAGCACATAATCCGGTGCCACGCAGGTTTGCCCGGCGTTCAAGGCTTTGCCGAAGGCGATGCGTTCGGCGGCGTCCTTGAGCGGCACATCGGTCGAAACGATCGCCGGCGATTTGCCGCCCAACTCCAGAGTCACCGGCGTGAGGTTTTCGGCCGCCGCACGCATCACGTGCTTGCCTATGCTGGTAGCGCCAGTGAACAGCAGGTGATCGAAGCGCAACTTGGAAAACGCCATGCCCACGTCAGCTTCGCCCAGCACGACGCACACCAGGTCCTCAGGGAAGATCTTGGCCAGCAACGCCTTGAGCAGCTCACCGGTAGCCGGCGTAGACTCACTGAGCTTGAGCATCACCCGGTTACCGGCAGCCAACGCCCCCACCAACGGGCCGATGGCCAGGTACAGCGGGTAGTTCCACGGCACGATGACGCCGACGACGCCCAGTGGCTGGTAAATGACTTTGGCTGAGGCGGGCTGGAAGGCAATGCCTACAGCGCGGCGGGAAGGTTTCATCCAGCCCTTGAGGTGTTTGCTCGCGTAGTGAATGCCATGCAGGCTGGGCATCAATTCGGCAAACAGGGTTTCGTCGGCGCTGCGATGGCTAAAATCCTCGCTGATCGCATCGATCAGCGCCTGGCGTTCGTCGCTCAGCAGATCTCTCAGGGCCTTGAGCCATTGCTGGCGCTGCCCGGCCGGCGGCATCGGGTTGGCGGCATACGCGCGGCGTTGGGCGTCGAACAGGTCCTGGAGTTGATCCAGCGCCTGGGAATCTTGCAGGTAGGCAACGTTGGCAGACATGGCGCGGCACCGATTGTTATTGGTCTGCCTGGATTTTTAGAGTCATTGCTCTAAATTGTCAAATAACATTGCAGTAACATCCAGATTTATCCTGGCCGGGTTAGGCCGTAAGATGCCCCATCCCGTGTATAGAAGCTGATCCCCTATGGCACCACGAGTAAAGACCAGCGAGCGCATTGTGCAAACCAGCCTGGAGCTTTTTAACCAGCAGGGCGAGCGCAGTGTCAGTACCAACCACATTGCCGCCCACATGGAAATTTCCCCGGGCAACCTGTACTACCACTTCCCTAACAAGCAGGCGATCATCGCCGTGCTGTTCCGCGAATATGAAGCGTTGGTAGACAGTTTCCTGCGTCCGCCCCAGGGACGCACGATGGTGGTGGAGGACAAGCGCTTTTACCTGCAAGCCGTATTGGCCGGCATGTGGCGTTATCGCTTCCTGCACCGCGACCTCGAACACCTGTTGGAGAGCGACCCGGAACTGGCGACCGGCTACCGGCGTTTTTCCCAGCGTTGCCTGATCCAGGGCGGCGCCATCTACCAAGGCTTTGTCGACGCCGGCATTCTCAATATGGACCCGGTGCAAACCGAAGCCCTGACCCTCAATGCCTGGATCATCCTCACTTCGTGGGTGCGCTTTTTGTGCACCACCAATGAAAAATCCACCCACCTGAGCGCCGAGGCGATCAAGCGTGGGGTCTATCAGGTGCTGGTGCTGGAGGCGGGGTTTGTCACGCCGCAAGCCAAAGAGGCGGTGGACGCCTTGTTCAAAGAGTTTTACGTGCCGTTGAATCAGGCACTGGAAGAAGTGAAGTAAGACCTTTCCCCTTTGTATTCACAGGAGTCAGTCATGCCGCTTGCCCAACTGATCAGCCCCCAGCAATTGGCCGAGCGCCAACAGTCGAGCGGGTGGGTGATCCTGGATTGCCGCTTTGCCCTGGAAGACCCGGACTACGGCTTGTGCAGTTACGCCGAAGGGCATATCGAGGGCGCGCAATACGCCGACCTTGAGCGCCACCTGAGCGGCCCGGTGACCAAGGGCGTGACCGGTCGTCATCCTTTGCCGGCGGCGGACACGCTCACCAGGCAACTGCGGGCCTGGGGCATCAGCGCCGATACCGATGTGGTGCTGTATGACGACGGCCCCGGTGCCTACGCCGCCCGTGCCTGGTGGTTGCTGGCCTGGTTGGGCAAGCGTGATGGCGTGTTTATCTTGGATGGTGGCCTCAAGGCCTGGCATGCCGCGGGTTTCCCCCTGAGCCTGGACGCGCCTGTGGTTGAGCCAGGTACCTTCGTCGGTACGCCGGATCATCGCCTGTTGCTGGATGCCGAACACCTGCAAAAACGCCTGGGCCAACCCGGCCTGACCTTGATCGACGCCCGCGCCCAGCCGCGCTTTCGTGGCGAAGTAGAGCCCATCGACCCGATTGCCGGGCATATCCCCGGCGCGCAGTGCGCGGCGTTCAGTGAAAACCTGGGCAGCGACGGCCGCTTCCTGCCGGCCGAGCAGCTCAAGCAGCGCTTTGCCGCGCAGTTGCAAGGGCGCCCGGCGCAGGAATTGGTGGCGTATTGCGGGTCTGGGGTGACGGCGTGCCATAACCTGTTTGCGTTGAGCCTGGCGGGGTACCCGCTGGGCAAGTTGTATGCGGGGTCGTGGAGTGAGTGGATTACTGACCCAGCCCGGGAAATAGCAACGGGCGACTAAACGATCGGTGTGAACACTTGCTCAAAATGTGGGAGCTGGCTTGCCTGCGATAGCGGAGTGTCAGCCACCTCAACATTGGCTGGCCCACCGCTATCGCAGGCAAGCCAGCTCCCACACTATTGACCGTACTGGGTCTGAAGCCACTGCGGGATCCGGCGTTCCAGGTAGTAACCAGGACGCTTCAGCGAACCCTCCACAAACCCCACATGCCCGCCCTTGGCCAGCAACTCGAACTCGGTGCAGTCCGACAGCTCACTGGCGTCAGGCAAGCTGTGCGCAAATACAAACGGGTCATCGGCCGCCTGGATAATCAACGTGGGCGTACGGATATCGCCCAAGTAATAACGGCTCGACGCGCGGCGATAGTAGTCTTCAGCACTGATGAAACCGTGCAGCGGCGCGGTTACCCGCCCGTCGAAGTCCCAGAACGTGCGCATCTTTTCCAGGGAGCCAAGGGCCTCCAGGGTTTTGAGCCCATCCTCACGACCGTCCTGCAGGAATTGGCGTTGCTTGACGCGGATATACGCGAGCATCTCGCGCATGAAGTGCTTCTGATACACCCGCGAGAACCCCAGGCCGATGCGATCGGCGCATTGATCCAGGCGAAACGGCACCGACACCGCCGCGGCGCCCTGCAAGCCCGAGGCCTGGCCGGTTTCCCCTAAATGCTTGAGCAACACATTGCCACCCAGGGAATAACCCACGGCATACAAGGGCGCCAATGGCCGCTTGGCGCGCAGATGAGCAATCGCGGCTGCCAGGTCTTCGCTGGCGCCGGAGTGATAGCTGCGAGCCAATAGGTTGGGTTCGCCCGAGCAACCACGCCAGTTCAGCGCAGCGCTGGCCCATCCTTGGGCGGCCAGGACTTTTTGCAGGCCGGCCACGTAGGGCGAGTTGGACGAGCCGGTCAGCCCATGCAGCACCAGCACTAAGGGCGCTTGCACGTCATGGGGGCCATGCCAGTCGAGGTCGAGAAAATCGCCGTCGTCCAGCCACAAGCGCTCGCGTTGGCGTTCGATGTGGGTGGTCGGCCGCCACAGCGGCCCCCACAGTGTCTGCAAGTGGGGGTTGCCGAGGCCGAAGGCGGGTTTGAAGCGGTCTGTAGATGGAATCATGAATTACCCGCTGCCGTGTAGGAGCGAGCTTGCTCGCGAAAAACGTTAACGATAACGCGGCGCTGTCAGACAGCCCGTGTCGCCTGTTTGACCTTCGCGAGCAAGCTCGCTCCTAGAGGGCGCGATGCCACAACGCGTAATACACCCGCCCGGACTTCTGCTCCCGGTGCAGGCGCCAGCCACTTGGCAGGCCGAGCGTGGAGGGCGCGGTCTCGCTCTCAGTGTAGATCCAGGCATCCGCTGCCAGCCACTGGCGTTCTTCCAGCAGGGTGCAGACGGCCGGCAGCAGATTCTGGTTGAACGGCGGGTCGAGGAACACTACGTCGTATTCAGTGGCTGCCTGGGTTTCCAGGTAGCGCAGCGCGTCGGCCGTCTGCACCTGGCCGGTGGTGCAACGCAGCGTGCCCAGGTGCTCCTTGAGGCTGGACACCGCCACATTGCTGGCGTCCAGCGCCTGGCCCTGGGCCGCGCCACGGGACAGCGCCTCCAGGAACAGCGCGCCGCTGCCAGCGAACGGGTCCAGCACCTTGGCCCCGCCAATGTACGGCGCGAGCCAGTTGAACAGGGTTTCGCGCACGCGGTCGGGCGTCGGGCGCAGGCCCACGACGTCGGGGAAGCTCAGCTTGCGGCTGCCCCATTCACCGCCAATGATGCGCAGTTGGCCCACACCGTTATGCACGTTGTGGACAGGTTTTTTCGGGCGAGATGAACTGGCCATTAATGCTCCGGAACCCCGAGCGGCTGCTCGGCAGGTTTATCAGTGGGGGGCGGTAGTGGCTTTTGCGCAATCGTCGGGCCGGCGGTCACGATGACCATCTTGTCGGCGCTCAAGTGTTTGTTCATTGCAGCCTTGACCTGATCGACGGTCAGGGCCTGGGATTGTTTCATGAAATCTTCCAGATAGCTCAGCGGCAGGTTGTAGAAACCCATGGCGCCCAACTGTCCGACGATATCGGCATTGCTGGCGGTGGACAGCGGGAAGCTGCCGGCCAGCTCGCGCTTGGCGTCATCCAGTTCTTTTTGCGTCGGGCCGGTCTTGAGGTAGTCAGCCAGTACGTCCTCCACCAGGCGCAAGGTGCCACCGCTCATTTCGGCGCGGGTCTGCAGGTTGATCATGAACGGCCCGCGCACCTGCATCGGTGAGAAGCCGGAGTACACGCCGTAGGTCAGGCCGCGTTTCTCCCGCACTTCGCTCATCAAACGGGTGCCGAAGCCGCCGCCGCCCAGGATCTGGTTACCCAGGGACAAGGCTGCGTAGTCCGGGTCGGCACGGTCAATGCCCAACTGCGCAAACAGCAGGTGGGTCTGCTTGGATGGGAACTCGATCCGGCTCAGGCCGGCTTTTGGCTCGGTCGGCTGGGCAATCTTGGCCATGGCTGGGCCCTTGGGCAGCGAGGCGGACACCTTGGCCGTCATGGCTTCCGCTTCGGCGCGGGTCAGGTCGCCCACCACCGCAATCACCGCGTTACCCGCCGCATAGGCCTTGGCGTGGAACGCCTGCAACTGCGCCAGGGTAATCTTCGGCACGCTCTCGGGGGTGCCTTCGCTCGGGTGCGCGTAAGGGTGGTCGCCGTACAGACGCTTGAACAGCTCGATGCTCGCCAGTTTGCCGGGGTTCTGCTTCTGGTACTCAAACCCGGCCAGGATCTGGTTCTTGATACGTGCCAGGGAATCTGCCGGGAACGTCGGCTGGCCGATCACCTGGTTGAACAGTGACAGGGCTGCGTCACGCTTGGCGCTGTCGCTCAGGCTGCGCAGGGTCACCAGCGCCATGTCGCGGTAGGCGCCGTTGCCAAAGTCGGCCCCCAGGCCTTCGAACCCGCTGGCGATCTGGCTGACATCCTTGCCCGGCACGCCTTCGTTGAGCATGGCGTTGGTCATCAGCGCCAGGCCTGGCACGTCGCCATCCTGGCTGCTGCCGGCGGCGAACAGCAGGCGCATGTCGAACATCGGCAATTCATGGGCTTCGACGAACAGCACCTTGGCGCCTTCGGCGGTGGTCCAGGTTTGTACGTCGAGCTTACGGTTGGTCGGCGCCTTGCCATCCAGTTCCGCCAGGGATTGCAGGGTGCTGGCCGTTTGGGCCTTGTCCAGGGCCTGGCTGGCGACCGACTCGCTGGGGCGCAAGAAGTAAACGGCGCTGGCCGCCATCAGGGTGACGGCGATCAGGCCGGGCAGGATCAGGCGGCTGTTTTTGCGATCACTCATGAGCGGTCTCCTCAGGCAAAACATGGGCGACGCTCAGACGTTCGCGGGTGAAATAGGTGCGTGCAGCCTTCTGGATGTCTTCCGGGGTCACGCTTTGCAGGTCGGCAAGCTCGGTGTCCATGAGTTTCCAGGACAGGCCGACCGTTTCCAGGGAGCCAATGGCCGTGGCCTGGCTGGTGATGGAATCACGCTGGTACACCAGGCCGGCAATCACTTGGGCGCGGATGCGCTCCAGTTCTTCGGCGGTCGGTGGCTTGGCCTTCAACTCATCGAGCAGGCGCCACAGGCCGGCTTCGGCCTGGGCGACGGTTTTCTTCTTCTGCTGGTTCGGCGTGGCCGAGAGGGTGAACAGGCTGTCGCCACGGGTATAGGCGTCGTAGTTGGTGGAAGCGGCGGACACCAGCTCCTCACCGCGTTCCAGCTGCTCGGAGATCCGTGCACTGTAGCCGCCGTCCAGCAGGGCCGAGATCAGGCGCAGGGCCTGCACCGAACGTTTGTCTTCAGCGGTGGCCAGGCCGGGTACGTTGAAGCCCAGGAACACGCTCGGCAGTTGGGTCTGCACGTGCAGGGTCAGTAGGCGCTCGCCGGGCTCGGCCAGTTCCATCGGGATTTTTGCCGGCGGCACGTTACGCTTGGGGATCGGGCCGAAGTAACGTTGGGCGAGGTTTTTCACCTCGTCCGGGGTCACGTCGCCGACCACCACCAGGGTGGCGTTGTTCGGCACGTACCAGGATTGGTACCAGTGGCGCAGTTCCTCGACCTTCATGCGGTCCAGGTCGGCCATCCAGCCGATGGTCGGCGTGTGGTAGCCGCTGGCCGGGAACGCCATCGCCTTGAAGCGCTCGAACGCCTTGGACATGGGGTTATCGTCGGTGCGCAGGCGGCGTTCTTCCTTGATGACCTCGATTTCACGGCTGAACTCGTCGGCCGGCAGGCGCAGGCTGGCCATGCGGTCGGCTTCCAGCTCGAAGGCCACGCCCAGGCGGTCACGGGCCAATACCTGGTAATACGCGGTGTAGTCGTCGCTGGTGAACGCATTTTCTTCGGCGCCCAGGTCGCGCAGGATCAGCGAGGCTTCGCCGGGGCCAACCTTGGCGCTGCCCTTGAACATCATGTGTTCCAGGGCGTGGGACAAACCGGTCTGGCCCGGGGTTTCGTAGCTTGAGCCAACCTTGTACCAGACCTGGGAAACCACCACTGGCGCGCGATGATCTTCGCGCACGACCACTTTAAGGCCGTTATCGAGGGTGAATTCATGGGTGGGTTGTGGATCGGCAGCCAAAGCTGAGAGAGGCAGACAAACTGTGCTGAACAGCAGGCCTGCGGCGCGGCGGGCTAGAGCATTCATTCGTTTTTAAACCTGTTGGGCTGCCCGCTTGGTCTTAGCGTCGGCGGGCGAGGAGGTGCTAGGATACTGGTCCGACTTAAGGACGGCCACTGCGGCTGTCTTGTGAAGGCCCTATTTAGGCCTTACAAAATGTTGCGCATGAACGAGCTGGCTAAAAAACAGTCTGTTACGCATCGAATTTTATTTACCGGCGCGCCCTGTTGCGCGTCGCTACCTTGAGATAGCCGTCTCCATGTTTGGTTCCAACGACGACAAGAAGACCCCAGCTGCGGCTGGCGAGAAGAAAGGCCTGTTCGGATGGCTGCGCAAAAAGCCGCAGGAAACCGTCGTCGAACAGCCACAGGTTCACGCTGAACCGACCCCTGAACCCGTAATAGAAGCCGAACCGGTTGCCGAGACGCCTGTACCGGTGGTGTTGCCGATGGCTGAGCCGGTGTTGCAGCCGGTCGTCGAGGCCGAGCCGGAGCCGGAACCTGAGCCCGAGCACAAGCCCTGGTTGGAGCTGCCCGTGGCCGAAGAGCCTGTGGCGTTGGTGGAGGATGTTCAGGCCGAGCACGTCGTGCCGCCGATTCCTGCAGTGGTTGAGCCGGCGCCGGTAGAGGTTGTGGCAGAAGCACCGCCCGTCGTTGAAGTGCCTGCACCGGTTGTCGCTGCACCTGCCGTTATCGAGCCAGAACCCGCCGTTGCCGCAACCGAAACCAGCAAAACCGGATTCTTTGCCCGCCTCAAGCAGGGCCTGAGCAAGACCAGCGCCAGTATTGGCGAAGGCATGGCCAGCCTGTTCCTGGGCAAGAAAGTCATTGATGACGAACTGCTGGAAGACATCGAGACCCGTCTGCTCACCGCCGACGTGGGCGTCGAAGCCACCGCCGTGATCATCCAGAGCCTGACGCAGAAGGTCGCGCGCAAGCAGTTGACCGACGCCGATGCGCTGTACAAATCCCTGCAGGCCGAGCTGGCCGCCATGCTCAAACCGGTTGAAGCGCCGCTGGTGATCACGCCGAAAAAGCCGTTCGTCATCCTCGTGGTAGGCGTAAACGGCGCTGGCAAGACCACCACCATCGGCAAACTGGCCAAGAAGCTGCAGGGTGAAGGCAAGAAAGTCATGCTCGCCGCCGGCGACACCTTCCGTGCCGCGGCCGTCGAGCAGTTGCAGGTGTGGGGTGAGCGCAACAAGATCCCGGTGATCGCCCAGCACACCGGTGCCGACTCTGCGTCGGTGATTTTCGATGCCGTGCAAGCCGCCAAGGCGCGCAACATTGATGTGCTGATCGCCGATACAGCCGGCCGCCTGCACACCAAAGACAATTTGATGGAAGAACTGAAGAAAGTGCGCCGCGTGATCGGCAAGCTCGACGCCGATGCACCCCATGAAGTCCTGCTGGTGCTCGACGCCGGTACTGGCCAGAACGCCATCAGCCAGGCCAAGCAATTCAACCAGACGGTGCAGCTAACCGGCTTGGCATTGACTAAGCTCGACGGCACGGCCAAGGGCGGTGTGATTTTCGCCCTGGCCAAACAGTTCGGGTTGCCGATTCGCTATATCGGCGTCGGTGAAGGCATCGACGACCTGCGCACCTTTGAAGCCGAACCCTTTGTACAGGCACTGTTTGCCGAGCGGGAGCGTTCATGATTCGATTCGAACAGGTCGGTAAACGCTATGCCAACGGGCATGTGGGCCTGCATGAGCTGAGCTTTCGCGTGCGTCGCGGCGAGTTTTTGTTTGTCACCGGCCACTCGGGCGCTGGCAAAAGCACGCTGTTGCGCCTGTTGCTGGCCATGGAACGCCCGACCACCGGCAAGTTGCTGCTGGCGGGCCAGGACCTGGCTACCATCAGCAATGCGCAAATTCCGTTTCTGCGCCGCCAGATCGGCGTAGTGTTCCAGAACCACCAGTTGCTGTTCGATCGCACGGTGTTCAACAACATCGCGCTGCCGCTGCAGATTCTCGGGCTGTCCAAAGCCGAAATCGTCAAGCGCGTGGATTCGGCGCTGGAGCGCGTGGCGTTGTCGGACAAGACCGACCTTTACCCGGGGGATCTGTCCACCGGTCAGCAACAGCGCGTCGGTATTGCCCGCGCCATCGTCCATCGCCCGGCTTTGCTGCTGGCGGACGAACCCACCGGTAACCTCGACCCGCGCCTGGCGGCCGAGATTATGGGGGTGTTCGAAGACATCAACCGCCTGGGCACCAGCGTCTTGATCGCCAGCCACGACCTGGCCCTGATTGCGCGCATGCGCCATCGCATGCTGACCCTGCAACGCGGCCGCCTGATCGGCGATGGGGAGGCTGGCGTATGAGTGCTACACGCAGCCCTAAAGTATCAGAACGGGTGGCTCCGAAGCCGGCCGACCCGCAACCGAAAAAGAAGAAACACGACGAAGACGACGGCC
Organism: Pseudomonas sp. AP42; assembly: GCF_001728935.1. Classification (NCBI taxonomy): domain Bacteria; kingdom Pseudomonadati; phylum Pseudomonadota; class Gammaproteobacteria; order Pseudomonadales; family Pseudomonadaceae; genus Pseudomonas; species Pseudomonas sp. AP42. The sequence continues at coordinate 32,562 of NZ_LYSO01000017.1, read as the reverse complement.
CGGACTTCGGCACCCTGGTGCACGCCTGGATCGAAAGTCATCGCGCCAGCCTGCTGGACAGCCTGCGTCGCCTGGGCAAGCAACCGATCGGCAGCTTTTTCACCTGCCTGGTCATGGCCGTGGCCTTGAGCCTGCCGATGGGCTTGTCGCTGTTGCTTAATAATGTGGAGCGCCTGGGCGGTTCCTGGCAGCGGGCGGCGCAGATTTCGCTGTACCTGAACCTGGACACCAGCAGCAAGGAAGGCGAAGCGCTGCGCGATGACATCAAGAACATCCCGGGGGTGGCCGAGGCCGAGTACATCAGCCGCGACCAGGCCCTTGAAGAGTTCCAGCAGCAATCCGGCCTGGGCGAGGCGCTCAAGGAGCTGCCGCAGAACCCGCTGCCGGGCGTGGTGCTGGTAACGCCGAACGAGGTCGACAAGCCGGCGCTGGAAGCCCTGCGACAAAAACTCGCAGAGATGCCGAAGGTGCAACAGGCCCAACTTGATCTAGTCTGGGTGGAGCGCCTGGCCGCAATCCTCAAGCTGGGTGACCGCTTTGTGTTCGGTCTGACGGTGTTATTAGTGTCTGCATTACTTTTGGTGATAGGTAATACCATTCGTCTTCATATTGAAAACCGTCGCACCGAGATAGAAGTGATTAAACTGGTGGGCGGCACGGACAGCTATGTACGTCGTCCTTTCCTGTACATGGGCGCGCTGTATGGCCTGGGTGCCGGGGTGTTGTCCTGGGGCGTACTGGCGTTTGGCCTGAATTGGCTGAACGACGCGGTTGTCGGGCTGGCCGGTTTGTATGGCAGTGACTTTGCCCTGGCCGGTGTGCCGGTAGCCGATGGTCTGAGTCTCTTGCTTGGCGCGGTCTTGTTGGGGTATATCGGTGCCTGGATTGCGGTAGCGCGGCATTTACGTGAGCTGGCGCCGAAGTAGTTAATGCCAGATTAATGTGGTTTCGTTTGTATTGACCGTATCAGCGGTTTAGGGAACTTGTCCTACGGTTCCCAGGTCAATTTTCGCAGTGCTGAACTGCACGAGTTATGTGAGTCGGAGGTTTTTTCGTATGACCACTTCTTTGCAACCTGCTTATGCCTTGGTCCCGGGTGCGAACCTGGAAGCCTATGTGCACACGGTCAACAGCATTCCATTGCTGACGCCCGAGCAGGAGCGTGAACTGGCCGAGAGTCTCTACTATGAGCAGGATTTGGGGGCGGCTCGGCAGATGGTGCTCGCCCACCTGCGTTTTGTCGTACATATCGCCCGTAGCTATAGCGGCTACGGTCTGGCCCAGGCCGACCTGATTCAGGAAGGCAACGTTGGCCTGATGAAGGCTGTAAAGCGCTTCAACCCTGAAATGGGCGTGCGCCTGGTGTCGTTTGCCGTGCACTGGATCAAGGCGGAAATCCACGAGTTCATCCTGCGCAACTGGCGCATCGTGAAAGTGGCCACCACCAAGGCTCAGCGCAAGCTGTTCTTCAACCTGCGCAGCCAGAAAAAACGCCTGGCGTGGCTCAACAACGAAGAAGTCCACCGCGTGGCCGAAAGCCTCGGCGTGGAGCCGCGTGAAGTGCGCGAGATGGAAAGCCGCCTGACCGGCCATGACATGGCCTTCGACCCAGCCGCCGAAGCGGATGACGACAGCGCCTTCCAATCGCCGGCCAACTACCTGGAAGACCACCGGTACGACCCGGCGCGTCAACTGGAAGACGCCGACTGGAGCGACAACTCCAACCACAACCTGCACGAAGCGCTGGAAGTGCTGGACGAGCGCAGCCGTGACATCCTCTACCAGCGCTGGCTGGCAGAAGAAAAAGCCACGCTGCACGACCTGGCGCAGAAGTACAACGTGTCGGCCGAGCGGATTCGTCAGCTTGAGAAAAGCGCGATGAACAAGCTGAAGTTGTCGATCGCCGCCTAAAACGCAGCGAACAAAAAAATGCCCCGTTCGAAAGATCGGGGCATTTTTGTATGTGTTCGAAAAGTCTCAAGCCTAGCTCGGCTTTCTGTGTAACTTAATGCCGGTTAGTTAAGCGACCGCAATACTCAAAGCAACGAAGATCAAAGGTGGGAGCGGGCTTGCTCGCGAAGACGTCGGCCCAGCAAGTATTGATGTTGACTGACCCACCGCTTTCGCGAGCAAGCCCGCTCCCACATTTGGATCGCGGCGCTTCAGTTAGATCAGCATAGGCTGTCAGGCAGTCACTGGAGCCATATTGTGTCAGTCGGACCAAGGTGCCTTTCGAGAGTTGTTCAGTTCCACCAGATATCCATCCCCACCGAGCTGGCTCATCTGCTGACGAATCCACGCCGCTCTACGTGCCACATACGCCGTCGGATGGCTGGCACTCCACACCCGTGGATTAGGCAACACCGCCGCCAGGTAACTGGCCTGCTGCCGCGAAAGCCCCTTGGCACTCACGCCAAAATGGTGCCGCGCCGCCGCCTCTGCGCCAAACACACCTTCATCCCATTCCACGCTGTTGAGGTACACCTCAAGAATCCGCTGCTTGGGCCACAACACCTCGATCAAGCCGGTAAACCACGCCTCCAGGCCTTTGCGCAAATAGCTGCGCCCGGCCCACAGAAACAGGTTTTTCGACACCTGCTGGCTCAGGGTGCTGGCACCGCGAATCGAACCGCCGCGTTCGTTGTGCAGAATCGCCGCCTGGATCGCGCCGAAATCAAAACCCCAATGTTGCGGGAAGCGCTGGTCTTCCCCGGCCATAACCGCCACTTTGAGGTCGTCGGAGATTTCATCCCACGGCACCCAGCTGCGTTGCAGGTCAATGGGTTCGCCATCTATCCAGGACTCAACCTTGCGCTCCACCATCAGCGCAGTGAACGGCGGCGGCACCACACGAAACAGCAGCACCAGCAACACACTGCTGATGGCAAACCATTTCACGACGTTGAGAAAGCGTTTGAAGAGGACACGCAGCATAGAGATGGCTTGGCCGAACCCGTTGAGCGGGCCATTATACAGACCCTGCCCGATGAGTCTGACTGGAGTTCCCCATGCTGCGTAGCTTTCTGATGCTGGCTGCCTTTTTCGGCTTTACCGGCGTTGCGCTGGGCGCGTTCGCCGCCCACGGCCTGAAAAACCGCCTGAGCGCCGACTACCTGGCGATCTTCCATACCGGCGTGACCTACCAGTTGGTGCATGCCCTGGCACTGTTCGGCGTGGCCTTGCTGGCGGCGCATATTCCGGGCCGGCTGGTCACTTGGGCGGGTATTTCGTTTACCGTCGGTATCCTGCTGTTCTCGGGCAGCCTGTATGTGCTGACGATGACCGGCATCAGTAAACTGGGGATCATCACGCCGTTTGGCGGGCTGGCGTTCCTGCTCGGCTGGTTCTTCCTGGGCCTGGCGGCGTGGCGCTTGCAGCTTTGACCGCTTGACGCTTGGAGCTGACCTTCAGGTTCCAATCGCGCTAGAATGCGGGCCCCTAAAAACGATGGCGGCCCGTGGCATGCGCATTCAGTTGAACGGCGAACCCTATGAACTGCCCGACGGTGAAACCGTTGCGGCCCTGCTGACCCGTCTGGACCTGACCGGGCGTCGCGTCGCAGTGGAGCTCAACCTGGATATCGTCCCGCGTAGCCAGCACGCCGAGACCTCGCTGAAAGAAAACGACCAGGTCGAAGTGGTCCACGCCATCGGCGGCGGCTAGCCCGCCACGGCCGCAACGCATTCTGCAGAACCTCATCCAACCAGAGGATTTCCCATGAGCATCGTTCGTAGCGACAAGCCTTTCGTCCTGGCCGGTCGTACCTACCAGTCCCGTCTGCTGGTCGGCACCGGCAAGTACCGCGACATGGAAGAAACCCGCCTGGCCATCGAAGCCTCGGGTGCCGAGATCGTCACCTTCGCCGTGCGCCGCACCAACCTCGGCCAGATCGAGGGCGAGCCGAACCTGCTCGAAGTGCTGTCGCCGCAGCGCTATACCTTTCTGCCAAACACCGCTGGCTGCTACGACGCCATCGAAGCCGTGCGCACCTGCCGCCTGGCCCGTGAGCTGCTCGACGGCCACAACCTGGTGAAGCTGGAAGTGCTGGCCGACCAGAAAACCCTGTTCCCCAACGTGATCGAAACCCTCAAGGCCGCCGAAACCCTGGTCAAGGAAGGTTTCGATGTGATGGTGTACACCAGCGATGACCCGATCATCGCGCGCCAACTGGCAGAAATCGGCTGCATCGCGGTGATGCCGCTGGCCGGTCTGATCGGTTCCGGCCTGGGTATCTGCAATCCGTACAACCTGCAGATCATCCTCGAAGAAGCCAAGATCCCCGTATTGGTGGATGCGGGCGTGGGCACTGCCTCCGACGCGACCATCGCCATGGAGCTGGGCTGCGACGCGGTGCTGATGAACTCGGCCATTGCCCATGCCCAGCAACCAATCATGATGGCCCAAGCCATGAACCACGCCATCGTCGCGGGCCGCCTGGCCTACCTCGCCGGGCGCATGCCGAAAAAACTCTATGCCAGCGCCTCTTCGCCGCTGGATGGTCTGATCAAGTAAGAGCTATTGATGACTGAATCAAACGAAACGCCGAACACCGGGGAAGAGGGCGACGAGTCCAAGCACCGCCGCATCAAGAGTTTTGTGATGCGCGCCGGTCGCATGACCGAAGGCCAGCAAAAGGGCCTGGAGCAGGGCACGCCGCTGTTCGTGTTGCCCCTGGCCGATGCGCCGGTGGACTACGACCAGGTGTTTGGCCGTTCAGCCCCACGTTCCCTGGAAATCGGTTTCGGCATGGGCCATTCCCTGCTGGAAATGGCTGCGGCCGCCCCGGAGCAGGATTTCATCGGCGTGGAAGTTCACCGTCCAGGCGTCGGCGCACTGCTCAACGGTGTGCTGACCCAAGGCCTGAAAAACCTGCGGGTCTACGACTGTGACGCGATTGAAGTGCTCAACCGCTGCATCGCTGACAACAGCCTCGACCGCCTGATGCTGTTCTTCCCCGACCCATGGCACAAGGCCCGTCACCACAAGCGCCGCATCGTCCAGGCCTCCTTCGCGGAGCTGGTACGCAGCAAGCTGAAAGTGGGCGGCATCCTGCACATGGCCACCGACTGGGAACCGTACGCGGAATACATGCTGGAAGTGATGAACGTTGCCCCTGGCTATCGCAACCTGGCCGAAGACGGCAAATGCGTGCCACGCCCGGCCGAGCGGCCGATCACCAAGTTCGAGCGCCGTGGCGAGCGATTGGGGCATGGGGTGTGGGATTTGAAGTTCGAGAAGCTGGCTTAAACAGTCATCAACTTGAAACGCAATCAAATGTGGGAGCTGGCTTGCCTGCGATAGCATCACCTCGGTTTCACTGATACACCGAGGTGTCTGCATCGCAGGCAAGCCAGCTCCCACATGTGTTTTGTAATGCCTGCTGGGTCAGCGGCGGTCTGCAACAACGCCAATCAACACCAGCACCACGATCAACACCGGTGCAAGGCTGTAGTTATTGAACTGGCTCAACCCCCGCACAATCCACGGCGTGGCGTAGATCAACGCTGCGCCGCTGCCGATCAGGCACAGCAGGGCCATCAAGGGTACGCGCAAGGCGCCGGCGATGCTGCCCAGGCGCGCTTCGACCCAGCCCTTGATGTCAGCGCCGAACAGCACCAGCAAACAGCCTACAAGGGCCAACGAGATTTCCGACAGGTTGCTACGGCTCCAGCGGGATACGGTGGCGAGCAGGTCGAGTACCAGATCCATTCGATTTCCTTAAGAGCTATCAGCTCAAAAACTTCTGCAACAGGTCATTGAGAAAGAGTTGCCCGCGGTCGGTGGCCGCCAGGCGTGACGGTTCGACCTGCATTAATCCACTTTGTTCTGCCTCGCGGCGGCCTTCGTCGAGGCTGGCCAGATCAAGGCCGGTGCGCTTGGCGTAGAGCTTGGCATCAACCCCTTCGGTGAGGCGCAGCGCGTTCATCAGGAACTCGAACGGCAGTTCATCGTTGGTCAGTTCTTTCGCGCCGGCCTGGAAGCTTTTGGCCGGGTTGAGGTAGTCCTTCGGTGCACGGGTTTTCCAGGTGCGGATGATGCGCCCGTCCGGGTGGCTGAGCTTGCCGTGGGCGCCGGCGCCGATGCCGATAAAGTCACCAAAGCTCCAGTAATTGAGGTTATGCCGCGCCGGCCGCCCCGGTTGGGCGTAGGCCGAGACTTCATATTGTGCGTAACCGTGTTCGGCCAGCAGCGCCTGGCCGGCTTCCTGGATATCCCACAGCGTGTCGTCTTCCGGCAGCGCGGGTGGCTGGTTCCAGAACACGGTGTTGGGTTCCAGGGTCAACTGGTACCAGGACAGGTGCGTGGGCTTGAGTGCAATGGCCTGGCGCAGGTCGCCCAAGGCGTCCTCCAGAGACTGGTTGGGCAAGCCGTGCATCAAGTCCAGGTTGAAGTTGTCGAACCCGGCCTGGCGCGCCATGCCGGCGGCGCGCACGGCTTCATCGCCATTGTGGATGCGGCCCAGGGCTTCAAGCTTCTCTTGCTGGAAGCTCTGGATGCCGATGGACAGGCGATTGATCCCCAGCTTGCGGTACGCCACGAACTTCTCTTGTTCGAACGTCCCGGGGTTGGCTTCCAGGGTGATCTCGATATCGTCGGCAAACGGGATGCGCGCTTCAACGCCCTTGAGCAAGCGCCCCAGCGCGGCGGCGCTGAACAGGCTGGGCGTGCCGCCGCCGAAGAAAATCGAACTCAGTTCACGGCCATAAACGGCGTGCAGGTCTTGGTCCAGGTCGGCCAGCAAGGCGTCCACGTACTCTTCTTCCGGCAGCACTTTGCTCGCGGTGTGGGAGTTGAAGTCGCAATATGGGCATTTGCGCACGCACCACGGAATGTGGATGTACAGCGCCAGGGGCGGCAGATGGGGCAGGGCCGCCCGTGGTGTTTGCGCGCCACCGTGGATCAGCGGCTGCGCAGAGGTGTTCTGGGTCATTTCAAACCCAGGCGCTGGCGCAGCAACGCCATGGCGCGGGCGCGGTGGCTGATTTGGTTTTTGTCGGCCGGGCTCAGTTCGGCGCTGGAGACATTGCGCTCCGGCACCCAGAACAGCGGGTCATAGCCAAACCCATGCTCACCGCTGGCGGCTTGCAGAATGCGCCCGTGCCACAGGCCTTCACACAGGATCGGCAACGGGTCATCGGCGTGCCGCACCAGTGCCAGCACGCAGACGAACTGCGCACCACGCTCGGCCTCCGGCACGTCCTTAAGGGCGTCGAGCAGCTTGGCGTTGTTGGCCGCGTCGCCCTTGCCGTCGGCGTAACGGGCCGAGTAGATGCCAGGGGCGCCGCCGAGGAAATCCACGGCCAGGCCCGAATCATCCGCCAGGGCTGGCAGGCCAGAGATACGCGCGGCATTGCGGGCCTTGAGGATGGCATTCTCGACGAACGACAGGCCGGTCTCTTCCGGTTCGACTTGGCTGAACTCACCGATCGAACGCAGTTGCACAGACTCACCGAGCATGGCCTGCAGTTCTTTGAGTTTGCCGGCGTTGTGGCTGGCGAGTACGAGTTGGGTAAGGTTCATCATTGGGCCGGGAACAGTTCTTGGTTGAATTGGAAGCCGTGGGCCTTGCCGCCGGTTTCAACGTTGATGGTAAACGTCTTGTATTCCCGCTGGGTCACCGAGTAGGGCGCGAGGTAGCTGATGCCGTTTTTTTCTTCGATCTGCTTGAACGTCAGGATCTCGCTCTTGCCACCCAGGTCCTTGATGGTACCGGTGACTTGCGCGGCCACCGGGCTTACGCCCTTGATCACGGTCACGTTGATCAACCCCTTCTCATTGCTGCGCACCACGCCGACTTTCTGGGCGGTCTCGGGTGGCAGGAAGCTTGAAGTGAAGGTGTTGTAATGAACGGTGATATCGCCGAAGTCTTTCTTGCGATTAGCGTCGATAGTGTCGGCGGCCATGGCGCTGGCGCCCAGGCATGCGGTCAATAGAAAAATAGCCAAACGACTCATGAACGTCCCTCTTGAAGATGATTAGACGGCAACTTTGTGGTCGGTCAGGCCAGGACTGCTGACCCGGTAGATACCAATTTCGCCCAACAGGTTGGGCCATAGCTTACTCGCCCAGCCGTGGCGGTGCTGTTGATCGACGGCAAGGCGGTTGATCACCTTGGCTTCACGCTCGCCACACAGGGCTTCGAAGTCTTCGAAGGTGCAAAAGTGGATGTTCGGCGTGTTGTACCAGGTGTACGGCAGGAAGTCGGAGACCGGCATGCGCCCCTTGGTGGCCAGGTACCAGCGGCAGCGCCAGTGGCCAAAGTTGGGGAAGGTGATGATGCATTGGCGGCCCACGCGCAGCATTTCGTCAAGGATGCGGTCCGGGTAGTGCACTGCTTGCAGGGCTTGGGTCATCACCACGATATCGAAGCTGTTGCTGGCAAAGTTGCCCAGGCCCTTGTCCAGGTCCTGCTCGATCACGTTGATGCCCTTGGCCACGCACTGGGCGATGTTGTCCGGGTCGTTTTCCAGGCCGTAGCCGGTGACTTGCTTGTGATCGCGCAGCCAGCTCAGCAGTTCGCCGTCGCCGCAGCCCAGGTCGAGCACGCGGCTGCCGGCGGGGATCCAGTCTTGGATGATTTCCAGGTCGGCTCTCATGGCGTTCTCACAAAGTAATGCGGTTCATGTAGTTACTGAACGCCTGCAGGTAGCGTGGGATCGGAATCAGGAAGGCGTCGTGGCCTTGCGGTGCATCGATCTCCAGGTAGCAGACGTCTTTCTTGGCGGCCATCAGGGCATCCACCAGCTCACGGGAGCGCGCTGGCGAAAAGCGCCAGTCGGTGGTGAACGACATCACGCAGAACTTGGCCGTGGCGTGCTCGAAGGTTTTCGCCAGGTCGTCATCGTGATTGGCGGCCGGGTCGAAGTAGTCCAGGGCCTTGGTCATCAGCAGGTAGGTGTTGGCGTCAAAGCGCCCCGAGAATTCCTCGCCCTGATAACGCAGGTAGCTTTCCACCTGGAACTCGACGCTGTGGAAGTCGTAGTTGAGCTTCTCGCTCTTGAGGCCACGGCCGAATTTCTCACCCATGGAATCGTCGGACAGGTAGGTAATATGGCCGACCATCCGCGCCAGCATCAAGCCACGCTTGGGGATCACGCCCGCTTCCTGGAACGAGCCACCGTGGAACTCGGGGTCGGTGAGGATCGCCTGGCGCGCCACTTCGTTGAAGGCGATGTTCTGCGCCGACAACTTGGGCGCCGAGGCGATAGCCAGGCAATGACGCACGCGGTCCGGGTAAGTAATGGTCCATTGCAGGGCCTGCATGCCGCCCAGGCTGCCGCCAATCACGGCGGCCCACTGGCTGATGCCCAGCAGGTCGGCCAGGCGTGCCTGGCTGTGCACCCAGTCTTCCACCGTCAGCACCGGGAAGTCGGCGCCGAACGGCTTACCGGTTTCCGGGTTGAGGCTGCTGGGGCCGGTGGAACCGTTGCAGCCGCCGAGGTTGTTCAGGCTGACCACAAAGAACTTATCGGTGTCGATGGGCTTGCCGGGGCCGATACAACTGTCCCACCAGCCGGGCTTGCGGTCGTCAACGCTATGGAAACCGGCGGCGTGATGATGGCCGGACAAGGCATGGCAGATCAGCACGGCGTTGCTCGCCGTGGCGTTCAGTTGGCCATAGGTTTCGTAGATCAGGTCGTAGGCTGGCAACGAACGACCGCAGGCCAGGGCCAGGCGTTCGCTGAAATGCGCCACTTGTGGCACGACCAGTCCAACAGAATCGGGGGGGAAGGCAGCTGGCATCGACCCTGCTCTCGTTTAAATGAGGCGTAAGTCTAAAGAGCGGGGACCCTAGCGGCAAGCAAAGGTCGGGGGGGGTAAGCGCATTGCTTTGTGTAGGAGCGAGCTTGCTCGCGAAAAACCTGAGAACGCAGTTGGGTATCAGGTTTCCCGCGTTATCGTTCACGTTCTTCGCGAGCAAGCTCGCTCCTACAGGTCAGATCAGGCCAAACAACTCTTTTGGCATGTAGGCAAAGTAGGCCAGGCGTGGAATCACCCAGCTTTGCAGCAGTTGAATCACGATAAACGCGAAGATCGGCGAGATATCCAGGCCACCCAGGTTCGGGATCAGGCGACGGAAGGGTGCCAGCACGGGTTCGGTGATTTGAGCCACCAACTCGGCACCTGGGCTACGGCTGCCCGGTGCGACCCAGGACAGGATCACGCTGATGATCATCGACCAGAAAATGATCTTCAGGAACAGCGAGAAAATCCCGATCAGGCCCCATGGCAACAGCAGCACGGTGAAGGCCTGGTAGCCATTGAGCATCAGGATCACCACGAACAGCAAAATCTGCAGCAACAGCGCCAGTACCAGCGACGACATGTCCAGGCCGAACAGGCTCGGGATCACCCTGCGCAGCGGCTTGAGCAGCGGTTGGGTAGCCTTCACCACGAACTGGCACAGTGGGTTGTAGAAATTGGCGCGCACCAGCTGCAGGATAAAGCGCATCAGCACGATCAGCAGGTACAGGCTGCCCAGGGTCTGGATGATGAAAATGGCAGCGTCATTGATTCCGAGCATGTTTGATTACCTTGGTAAGGGACGACTATTTGCCCAGTTGCTCAGCCATCTCGGCTGAACGATGTGCGGCGGCACCCAGTGCTGTTTCCACCAGGGCTTCAAAGCCTCCGGCCTGGAACGACTCGATAGCCGCTTGTGTGGTGCCACCTGGCGAGGTGACGCGACGGCGCAGTTCGGCGGCATCCACCTCGCTGCCGACGGCCATCTTCGCAGCGCCAAGGGCGGTTTGTTCCGCCAGTTGCTCGGCCACGTCGTGGGGCAGGCCCAGCTTGACGCCGGCGGCGGTCATGGCCTCGATCAATAGGAAGAAGTAGGCCGGGCCGCTGCCGGAGACGGCGGTGACCGCATCCAGTTGCTGTTCCTGCTCCAGCCACACGGCGATGCCCACCGCAGACAGCAGTTCCTGGGCCTGGTCACGTTGCTGTTCGGTCACTTCGCCAGTGGCATACAAACCGCTGACGCCCTGGCGCAGCAGCGCCGGGGTGTTGGGCATGCAGCGCACGATGGGCTGGGCGCCGAGCCAGTTGGTCATGCTGGCGCAGGTGATGCCAGCGGCAATCGACACCACCAGTTGATGGGGTTGCAGGCTCGGGCGCAGGCTCTCGCACACGGCCTTCATGGCCTGGGGCTTGACCGCCAGCACGATCACATCGACGCCGTGGATGGCCTCGGCGTTATCGGCGAAGGTTTTTATGCCGTGTTCGGCGCTGACGCGCTCGCGGGTCTCGGCGCCCGGGTCGCTGGCGCGGATCTGCTCGGCGTCCAGGCCCTTGGCCCGCAGGCCACCGATCAGGCTGGCCGCCATGTTACCGGCGCCGATAAAGGCAATACGCGTGTTGCTCATGACAGGTCCTTATTTCGAGGGATGTCAGCCATTTCACAGCTGGCCGTAGTCGCGGGCGCCAAACAGGGCGGTACCGATCCGCACCCAGGTGGCGCCTTGGGCAATGGCCGACTCAAGGTCGTGGCTCATGCCCATGGAAAGTGTGTCCAGCGCCAGGTTCAAGCTGGCTTGCAAGTCGCGCACCGTGGCGAACGCCGCATCCTGTTCGGCCCGATCTTCAGTCGGTTCGGGAATCGCCATCAAGCCCCGCAGCTTCAAGCGCGGCAGGGCGCTGATCGCCGTGGCCAGGGCCGGCAGGTCGGCGGGCGTGCAGCCGGACTTGCTGGCTTCGCCACTGACATTGACCTGGATGCAGATATTGAGCGGCGGCAGGTCGGCCGGGCGTTGTTCGGACAGGCGTTGTGCGATTTTCAGGCGGTCCACGGAATGCACCCAAGCGAAGTGCTCGGCGATGGCGCGAGTCTTGTTCGATTGAATGGGGCCGATGAAGTGCCAACTCAAGGGCAGGTCGGTTAAATCCGCCTGTTTGCCCAGGGCTTCCTGCAGGTAGTTTTCACCAAAGTCGCGCAGCCCGGCGGCGTAGGCTTCACGCACTGCCTGCGCGGGTTTGGTCTTGCTCACGGCCAGCAGGTGGATGCTGCTTGCGTCACGTTGCACGGCGTCGGCTGCGGCGCGGATGCGCTGGCTAACCAGGCCGATGTTGTCTGCTATCGTCGACATTCAAGATGCGCCCGTGGATATGGAGTCCGCGGCATTCTACTGGAAATGGAAAGCCCTATGGATATCACGCAATTGCTGACGGCCAGTGTAAGCCGAGGCGCCTCAGACCTGCATCTGTCAGCCGGCCTGGCACCGATGCTGCGCATTGATGGCGAGGTTTGGCCCCTGGATGGGCCGGCGCTGAACGCTACCCAAGTGGTCGACTTATTGAGCCCTTTGCTGAATAAACATCAACAAAAGGATTTCGAAACATCTCTTGAAACGGATTTTGCCTTCGAGTTGCCAGGTGTGGCCCGCTTCCGGGCGAACGTGTTTCGCCAGGATCGCGGCGTCGGTGCGGTGTTCCGGGCTATTGCGACTGAGGTCCAGAGCCTGGAGGACCTGGGATTGGGCGAGGTGTTCCAGCGTATCGCCCGCCTCCCGCGCGGCCTGGTGCTGGTGACCGGGCCCACCGGCTCCGGCAAATCCACGACCCTGGCGGCGATGATCGACGACCTCAACCGGCATCGACGCCAGCATATCCTCACGCTGGAAGACCCCATCGAGTTTATCCACAGGCCGAAAATGGCCCTGGTCAACCAGCGCCAGGTGCATCGCGACACCCACAGTTTCTCGGTGGCCCTGCGTTCAGCCCTGCGCGAAGACCCGGACGTGATCCTGGTGGGTGAATTGCGCGACCTGGAAACCATCCGCCTTGCGCTGACGGCGGCAGAGACCGGGCACCTGGTGTTTGGCACCTTGCACACCTCGTCGGCGGTAAAGACGGTAGACAGGCTGGTGGACGTCTTCCCGGCCGGGGAGAAGGCGATGGTCCGCTCGATGCTGTCGGAGTCGCTGCAGGCGGTGGTGTCTCAGGTGCTGGTGAAGAAGGTGGGCGGCGGGCGCGTGGCCGCCCATGAAATCATGCTGGGCACCCCGGCAATTCGTAACTTGATTCGCGAAGACAAGGTGGCGCAGATGGTTTCGGCTATTCAGACCGGTGGGGCGTTGGGGATGAAGACCCTGGATATGAGTTTGAAGGCGTTGGTCGGCGCGGGAGTGATTAGCCGGGAAGAGGCGCGGGAGAAGGCGAGGGTGCCTGGGGATATCTAGATCGGCAGGCAGGCCCGGAAACAAATGTGGGAGCGGGCTTGCTCGCGAATACGGTGTGTCAGGCAACGAATAGGCTGACTGATCTACCGCATTCGCGAGCAAGCCCGCTCCCACATTTTCTACTGCATTGCAGTGTTAAATCAGCGCTGCACGATCCGCAGGTTGCTGTTCTGCTCTTTAGGCAGTACCCGCTTGGCAATCACGTAGTTCTTGTTCCAGAACGGCTTTTTCAGCGTGTCGATGCTCACCGACTTGCCACGGCGCGGTGCGTGGATAAAGCGGTCGTTGCCCAGGTAGATGGCAACGTGGTTGACCTGGCGGCTCTTGAGCTTGAAGAACAACAGGTCGCCCGGTTTGAGGTCCTTGCGGTCAACCTTCAACCCGTGGCCGGCTGCCATGGCGTTGGAAGTGCGGGGCAGGTCCACTGCTTTTACATCATTAAATGCATATTTCACCAGCCCGCTGCAGTCGAACCCTTTACTTGGGCTGCTGCCGCCCCAACGATAAGGTGTACCGAGCACGTTGACGGCACGGCTCAAGACGTTGCTGCTTTGCTTGGTGTTCACGGCCAGCTGGGTGGAAAGCGCTTTGCCGTTGGCCTTGCTCAGTTGAGTCGGGCGGCTGACGGTTGGCTTTGCCGATTTGGCAGTGCTGGGCGTGCTATGGACTTTAGGGGTGAAACCGTTAACGTTCGGAAGTCGTTGCTCACGATTGGTGGCGTGGGCGGCCAGTGGCATTAATAGGCAAATGGTTAGCCATGTCTTGAAAAATGGTCGCATTAGGCGTGGCTCTTATGGGTTTGCGCGCAACTTTATAACAGCTTTTTGTGCTGTTCTCAGGCCGTTTGTCGACTGAACCTTGGGGTCAAACTCAGGAAAAACGCGACGATTCGCCGCAATTGTCCTACACAAGGCAGGTGGCACAAGGCTTTGAGGGCAGGAAGATACCATTTACCGTACGTCGGGCGCCCGTAAAAAAGTCACAAAGAAAATGAAAAAATTTATCTATCGAAGCAAAAGAGGTCCTTCATGAACACCTATCAACAGGTTGGTCAGCAGCACGATACCCACAGTAAAGCGATTGGTTACCTGCTGTGGATTTTCGGTTTTACCGGGGCTCATCGCTTTTATTACGGCAAGCCCGTGACCGGTACAATCTGGTTTTTCACTTTCGGCTTGTTCGGCATTGGCTGGCTGATCGACTTGTTCCTGATCCCGGCCATGGACCGTGAAGCCGACCTGCGGTTTACCGCTGGGCCGATTGAATACAACGTGGCCTGGATTCTGTTGGCGTTCCTGGGGGTGTTTGGTGTGCACCGCATGTATCAGGGCAAATGGATCACCGGCCTGATCTACCTGCTGACCGGCGGTTTGTTTCTGGTCGGGGTGCTGTATGACTTCTGGACGCTGAACACGCAGATCTCGATCCGCAATGCCGAGCGCAACAGCGGGCGCTGAATTCCTAGGCATACACATAAGCAACTGTGGGAGCGGGCTTGCTCGCGAATGCAGTAGATCAGTCAAATAAATGTCGACTGAGACTCCGCATTCGCGAGCAAGCTCGCTCCTACAGTTTTGGCCGCATCAAGCCTGGTAGCTGATCCGCCCATCCATCAAGGTATACCGCACCGTCGCCGGCAGGCTGTGGCCGATGAACGGGCAGTTTTCGCCCTTGGACAACCAACGCTCACCAGCCACCGTCGAGCTTGCCAGGTCGAACAGCACCAGGTCCGCCGGTGAACCCACCGCCAACTGGCCCGCCGGCAAGCGCAGGGCGTCGGCCGGGCCGGCGCTCAGGCGCGCCAGCAGTGTCGGCAAGTCCAGCAAGCCGTCTTCGACCAGCGTCATCGCCAGTGGCAACAACAACTCCACGCTGCTGATGCCCGGCTCGGTCGCGCCAAACGGTGCCAGCTTGGCATCTCGCTCGTGAGGTTGGTGATGGCTGGAAATCGCTGACACAACACCCGACTTCACCGCCGCACGCAAACCATCACGGTCAGCCTTGGTGCGCAGCGGGGGCTGTACGTGGTACAGGCTGGAGAAGTCGATCAGCGCCTCATCCGTCAGGATCAGTTGGTACAGGGCGACGTCCGCGGTTACCCGTAAGCCACGGGCCTGGGCCTGGGCGATCAGGGCCACGCCCCGGGCGCTGGTCAACTGGCTGAAATGCGCACGTACGCCGCTTTGTTCTACCAGCAACAAATCACGGGCCAGGGCCACGGTTTCTGCGGTTTCCGGAATGCCCGGCAGGCCGAGGAAGCTGGCCACTGCGCCTTCATGGGCCAGGCCACCTTCGGCCAGGTCGCGGTCCTGGGAATGGAAGATCACCGTCAAGTCGAAGGTGGCCGCGTATTCCAGGGCGCGGCACAAGGTGCGCGTGCTGCGAAAGCTTTCCAGGCCATTGCCGAAGGCCACGCAACCGGCGTCACGCAGGGCGATCAGTTCGGCAAGTTGTTCGCCGTCCAGGCCCTTGCTCAAGGCGCCAATGGGAAACACTTTGCAATTGCCGGCTTCGCGGGCGCGGTCGAGGATCAGCTCGGTCACAGCGGAAGTGTCCAGCACCGGCTTGGTATTGGGTGGGCAGCACAGGCTGGTCACGCCACCGGCGGCGGCGGCTTGGGTTTCGCTGGCGATGCTGCCTTTGCGGCTGTAGCCCGGCTCGCGTAGGGCGACATTCAGGTCCACCAGCCCAGGCGCGGCCACCAGGCCCTTGGCATCGATGCTCTGGCCGGCGTTGAAACCTGCGGGGGCGGCGCCGATGGCGACGATCTTGCCGGCGTCCAGGTGTAGATCGGTAACTTGGTCCAGGCCACTGGCCGGGTCGATGACTCGGGCGCCGAGAATGCTGAGCTTCACTGGGCCTGCTCCTGCTCGAATTGACGTTGCGCGGTTTGCCCGCTCATGGCCATGGACAGCACGGCCATGCGCACGGCGATGCCGTAGGTCACTTGGTTGAGAATCACCGATTGCGGGCCGTCGGCCACCGCCGACTCGATTTCCACGCCACGGTTGATCGGCCCCGGGTGCATCACGATGGCATCCGGCTTGGCCTTGGCCAGGCGCGCGGTGGTCAGCCCGAACAGGCGGTAGAACTCACCTTCGCTGGGCAACAAGCCACCGGCCATGCGCTCGCGTTGCAGGCGCAGCATGATCACCACGTCCACATCCTTGAGGCCCTCGGCCATGTCGGTGTAGACCTTCACGCCATACTGTTCGATACCGATGGGCAACAAGGTCTTGGGCGCGATCACGCGGATATCCGGGCAACCCAGGGCCTTGAGGGCCAGCATGTTAGAACGTGCTACTCGCGAATGCAGGATGTCGCCGACGATGGCCACCGAGAGGTTTTCAAAGCTGCCTTTGTGCCGACGAATGGTGAGCATGTCGAGCATGCCCTGGGTCGGGTGCGCGTGGCGGCCGTCGCCGCCATTGATGATTGCCACGTTCGGGCACACATGCTCGGCGATGAAATGTGCAGCGCCGGAGTCGCCGTGGCGTACCACGAACATGTCGGCCGCCATGGCTTCCAGGTTGCGCAGGGTGTCGAGCAGGGTTTCGCCTTTGCTCGCCGACGAGGTGGACACGTTCAGCGTGATCACATCGGCAGACAGGCGCTGGGCCGCCAGTTCAAAGGTGGTACGGGTGCGGGTGGAATTCTCGAAGAACACGTTGCAGATGGTTTTACCGCGCAACAGCGGGACTTTCTTCACTGCCCGGCCACCGACTTCCAGGAACGAGTCGGCGGTGTCGAGGATTTCGGTGAGCAGTTCGCGGGGCAAACCGTCGAGGGACAAGAAGTGTTGCAACTGGCCCTGAGCATTGAGCTGCAGCGGGCGCTTGGCATCTAGAGGCGTCATCGCGGGGACTCTTTACAAGGCGGTTTAAAGGGCAAGGTCTTGCAGTTCGAGTTCGAGCGGCGTGGGACCGGACAATTTTACCCGCTGCTGGGGTGCAAGCGACAGGGTCGCGCCCACCACGTCCGGGCTGATCGGCAGCTCGCCGGCCTCCAGGTCCAGCAGGCACACCAGGGTCACGCTGGCCGGGCGGCCATAGTCGAACAGCTCGTTCAGGGCGGCGCGGATGGTGCGGCCGCTCATCAGCACGTCGTCGATCAGTACCAGGTGCTGGCCTTCGATCTCGAAAGGCAGGGCCGAAGGGCGCACTTGTGGGTGCAGGCCGTTCTGGCTGAAATCGTCGCGGTAGAAGGACACGTCCAGGGTGCCCAGGGGCGAATCATTGCCCAGTTCTTCCAGCAATGCCTGGGCCACCCACACGCCACCGGTGCGTATGCCGATAAAACGCGGTTCGCTGATGGCACGGTGCTCCAGATGCGCCTTGAGGCGTATCGCCATCTGGCTGATCAGTTCGGCAGGGTTCGGCAAGCTCATGGTGGCTCCTTGTTAAGTGTGTAGGAGCGAGCTTGCTCGCGAAAAACGTCCACGATAACGCGTGAAAACCTGGAAGTGCGCGGTGCCTGTGAGTTCTTCGCGAGCAAGCTCGCTCCTACAAAAACGGCATAGCAGCAAGCCGCGTCAGTCAGGATTCAAATAAAGCGGTGTTTTCATCCAGCCAACCCTGCAACAGCAAGGCGGCGGCGATGGCGTCCACCGGGTTGTCGCGATAACTGCCCTTTTGCCCGCCACGGTCACGGCGCTCACCCTTGGCTTCAAAGGTGGTGAGGCGTTCGTCGTGGGTATAGAAGGGCAGGTTGTAGCGGCCATTGAGGCGGCGCGCGAACTTCTCGGCGCGCAGGCACATGTCACTGGGGGTGCCATCCATGTTCAGGGGCAGGCCGACCACCACCGCGTCAGGCTTCCACTCTTTGATGAGCGCTTCGACCTGGTTCCAGTCCGGCACGCCGTTCTGGGCCTTGAGGGTGCACAGCTCGCGGGCCTGGCCGGTGATGACCTGGCCAACCGCTACGCCGATCTGTTTGGTGCCGTAGTCAAAACCGAGGATCAGACGCAAAGCCATCAGGCGTGCCCCGCCTGGCTGGTCAGCAGGCTGAGGTTGACCCGCAGCTTGGCCGCGGCCGCTTCCAGGCGCAGTTCGCTGGCGGTGTTGAACAGGATGTCGGCGTCGAACGGGCAGGTCAGCCAGGCATTGCTGGCCAGTTCGGCCTCCAGCTGCCCGGCTTCCCAACCGGCGTAGCCCAGGGTGATCACACTTTGCTCAGGGCCCACGCCGTCGGCGATGGCGAACAGCACGTCCTGGGACGTGGACAGTGACACGCCTTCAAGGTCTACCGTGGCCTGGTACTTCGGCCCGGTGGGGTGCAAGACAAAACCGCGATCGGTCTGCACCGGCCCGCCGATGTAGATCGGCACGTGCTGGCAGCTTGCCGGCGGGTCGATTTCCGGGCGCAGTTGCTCAAGGATATCGGCCAGGTTCAGCTCCTGCGGGCGGTTGACCACCAACCCCATGGCACCATTGGCCGTGTGCTCGACGATGTAGGTCAAGGTCTGCGCAAAGTTCGGGTCGGCCATATGGGGCATGGCGATCAGGAATTGGTGCTTGAGGTAAGTCGGGCTGACGTTTTTCATGTCCGCTAGTGTGGCGTTGGAGGGGCGAACTGACAAGTGCGGGCGCGATCAGCAGGGGAGTCAGTTACTGGACAACCGATCGCCCTTGGCAAACCGCCAGGTGCGGATGATTTCCAGGCGATCGACGTCGTTCAAGTCGCCGCTGAACGGCGCAAAGGGCGCGGCCAGCCGTACGATACGTTGCGCGGCCTGGTCCAGCAGCGGTTGGCCGGAGGACTCCAGCACCTGCACTTCATACAGCGAGCCGTCACGGTTGATCGACACCAGTAAGCGCAAATTGCCATAAATCTGCTGGCGCCGCGCCTCGTCCGGGTAGTTGAGGTTGCCAATGCGTTCGACCTTCTTGCGCCACTCGTCCTTATACCAGGCGCCTTTATCGCGCATGGTCGAGGCGGCGTTCAGGCGGTAGATGCGCGGGCGCTTGGCATACAGCTGTTGCTCATGGGCCAGTTCGGCTTCCAGGCTGGAAATTTCGTCGGACAACGTCGAACTGTCGAACGTCGGCGCAGGTTTCACCGGTTCGGGCCTGGGCTCGGTCTTGGCCTTTTCGCGCTGGGTCGGGGCTTTTTGCGGTTTGGGCGCGACGGTGGTCACTGCGGCCTTGGGCGCGGCCTGCTTGACCTCGGGCTTGGGCGCCGGCGGCGGGGTGACCTTCTTGACCTGGTTGTCGTGGAAGGGCGCCACTTCGGTGGTCTTGGGCACGGCTTTCTTGTCGAGGGTGCCGCTGCCCTGCTGGTTGTCCTGGGCGAGAAAGTCAGCCTTTTCGGGCTTCTTTTCGCTCTTGAACGTGGCGAGGGTGATTTCCAGGGTCTTGGTAATCTGCTTGGGTTCGACCAGGGTGAACCCCACGCCCAGCAGCAGGGCGAGGTGAATCAGCGCAGCGAGAAACAGGGTAAAACCGAGACGATCAGCCGGGCGCACGCCGCTATGGGTGAATTCGGGGGGCAGATCGGACGGGAGTGTCATGACAAGAAAACCAACATCGCGCGTTTCACAGGTGGCGCATGATAACGCAATGTTGGTGTGTGTCCGGCTGTTCTATGTCACTTGGCTTTTAGCTTGCGCTCAATGGCGGCCATCAGCATTTCGCCGATGTTCGTGCCAAATGCATTGTCGATCTCGCGAATACAGGTCGGGCTGGTGACGTTGATCTCAGTGAGGTTCTCACCAATTACGTCGAGTCCGACAAACAGCAGGCCTTTTTCCCGCAGGGTCGGGCCGACTTGAGCGGCGATCCAGCGGTCCTTGTCCGACAACGGCCGCGCTTCACCGCGACCACCGGCGGCCAGGTTGCCACGGGTCTCGCCGGCTGCCGGGATACGCGCCAGGCAATAATCCACCGGCTCGCCGTCGATCATCAGGATGCGCTTGTCACCGTCCTTGATCGCCGGCAGGTAGGCCTGGCCCATGATCTGCTGGGTGCCCAGGGCGGTCAGGGTTTCGAGGATCACCGACAGGTTCGGGTCGCCGGCGCGGTGACGGAAGATCGAGGTGCCGCCCATGCCGTCCAGCGGCTTGAGGATCACGTCGCCATGCTTGGCGGCGAATTCACGCAGTACATCGGCGCGGCGGCTGACCACAGTCGGTGGCGTGCACTGCGGGAACAGGGTGGCGAACAGCTTTTCATTGCAATCGCGCAGGCTTTGCGGCTTGTTGACGATCAACACGCCAGCCCGTTCGGCCTGCTCCAGCAGGTAGGTGGAATACACAAATTCCATGTCGAACGGCGGGTCCTTGCGCATCAGGATCACGTCGAGGTCGCTCAGGGGGCTGTCGATTTCATCCGAAAGCTCGAACCACTTCTCAGGGTTGGCGAACACCTGCAGCGGGCGCATGCGTGCGCGGGCCTCGCCGTCACCCTGGTAAAGGTCGCGCTGCTCCATATAGAACAAGGTCCAGCCGCGGGCCTGGGCGGCCAGGAGCATGGCCAGCGAACTGTCCTTTTTATAGGAAATGCTGGCGATAGGGTCCATGACAATGCCGACGCGAACGCTCATGGGGGATTTCCTCTAGCAAATTAGGGCGCATAAAAGTGGCGTCAGAGTGGCGCTGCGGCTGTTGTGGGTCAAGGAAAAACCACTGGGCGGGCGCCTCGATAGATTGCGCCAGGAGACTGTGCTAAAAAGGCTGGCACGGCGCAGCAGCCCTTGTATTCCAAGGCTTGCGGCGTTCATCCTGTGCAACATCAGGCAGTACACACCGAAAACCGATTCGCTGTGGCGATGGTAGAGCAGATATGGAACAGCATTCCAACGCCTTGAAGGTGATGGTGATCGACGATTCGAAAACGATCCGCCGCACCGCCGAGACGCTGTTGAAGAACATGGGGTGCGAGGTCATCACGGCGATCGACGGTTTCGACGCCCTGGCCCGTATTGTCGATCATCACCCACACATTATCTTTGTCGACATCATGATGCCGCGCCTGGATGGCTACCAGACCTGCGCCCTGGTGAAGAACAACCCGGCGTTCAAATCGATCCCGGTGATCATGCTGTCCTCCAAGGACGGCCTGTTCGACAAGGCCAAGGGGCGCATCGTGGGTGTCGATCAGTTTTTGACCAAGCCTTTCAGCAAGGAAGAACTGCTGGGGGCGATCAAGGCCTATGTGCCTGGGTTCGCCGCAGTAGAACAAGCACACTGACGCCGCCTCACGAGGGCCGGCGCCTATCAATGTAGCGGGGAAAACCATGGCACGTGTTCTGATCGTCGACGATTCGCCGACTGAAATGTACAAACTCACCGGCATGCTGGAAAAGCATGGCCACCAGGTGCTCAAAGCCGAAAACGGCGCGGACGGCGTGGCCCTGGCCCGCCAGGAAAAGCCCGACGCGGTGCTGATGGATATCGTGATGCCCGGCCTCAATGGCTTCCAGGCCACGCGCCAGTTGTCCAAGGAGCCGGAAACCAACGGTATCCCGATCATCATCATCACCACCAAAGACCAGGAAACTGACAAGATCTGGGGCGCACGCCAGGGCGCCAAAGACTACCTGACCAAACCGGTAGATGAAGAAACCCTGATTGCCACCCTGAACAAGGTGCTGGCCGGCTAAGGCTTGCGATCATGACCGAGTCGCAAACCGCCTTCGAGCTGCTGCTGGACATCGACCGCCGCTGCCGCTTGCTGGCCGCGGACCTGCCGTCCCAGGAAACGCGCCTGCAACGCTGGAGCGGCATCGCTTTTCGCGTAGGGCCAAACGCCTACGTGGCGCCCATGGGCGAGGTCGCCGAGGTGTTGCATGAGCCACGTTGCACCTTGATGCCGGGGGTCAAGCCCTGGGTCAAGGGCGTGGCCAACCTGCGCGGGCGCTTGCTGCCGGTGATGGACCTGGGCGGTTTCCTGGGCCTTGAGTTGTCCAGGGCGCGCAAGCAACGGCGGGTGCTGGTGGTGGAGTTCAACGACCTGTTTGTCGGGCTGCTGGTAGACGAGGTGGTAGGCATGCAGCATTTCCCATTGGACGCCTGGGTGGCGAGCACCGCCTCGAGCGCGCCGTTTATTCAGGGCCAGTTCGACGGCGACCCGCTGTGGCAAGTCTTCAGCCCCTTCGCCCTGGCCCAGGCCCCTGGCTTCATGGATGTTGCCGCATGAGCACCGTTACCACGCCCAAACCCCAGGCCGCTTCGCGCAGCCGTTCGCAGATCATCGTGCTGTTTATCGCCTTGATCGTGTTCATCATGTTGCTGTTCGCCAACTTCGCGTACCTCAACACCCAGTCCACCTACGACAAACAGTACATTGGCCACGCCGGTGAGCTGCGCGTGCTGTCCCAGCGCATTGCCAAGAACGCCACCGAAGCTGCCGCCGGGAAAGCGGCGGCGTTCAAGCTGCTGGGCGATGCGCGCAACGATTTTGCCCAGCGCTGGGGCTACCTGAAAAAAGGTGACCCGCAAACCGGCTTGCCGGCGGCGCCCAGTGCGGTACGCGCCGAAATGCGGGCAGTGCAGACCGACTGGGAGGCGCTGCTGAAAAACACCGACGCCATCCTGGCCAGCGAGCAGACCGTGTTGTCGTTGCACCAAGTGGCCGCGACCCTGGCCGAAACCGTGCCGCAACTGCAGATCGAGTCGGAAAAGGTCGTCGATAGCCTGCTGCAACGCGGCGCCCCGGCCAGCCAGGTGGCCTTGGCCCAACGCCAGTCGCTGCTGGCCGAACGTATCCTGGGGGCGGTCAACACGGTGCTGGCGGGGGATGAAACCGCGGTGCAGGCCGCCGATGCTTTCGGCCGCGATGCCAACCGTTTTGGCGTGGTGCTCAATGGCATGCTCAACGGCAACCCGGGGCTGCGTATCACCCAGGTCGAAGACCCGGACGCCCGGGCGCGGCTGGCGGACATTGCCGAGCTGTTCGAATTTGTCTCCGGCTCCGTGGATGAAATTCTCGAGACCTCGCCGCAGTTGTTCCAGGTGCGCGCTTCGGCGAGCAATATTTTCAACCTGTCGCAAACCCTGCTCGATGAAGCCTCGCACCTGGCCACCGGTTTTGAAAACCTCGCCAGCGGGCGCAGTTTGGACACCATCGGCGGTTACGTGCTGGGCTTGCTGGCGCTGGCCTCGATCATCCTGATCGGTCTGGTCATGGTGCGCGAGACCAACCGCCAACTGCATGAAACCGCGCAGAAGAACGAGCGCAACCAGAACGCGATCATGCGCCTGCTGGATGAAATCGAAGACCTGGCCGACGGCGACCTTACCGTCACCGCCTCAGTCACCGAAGACTTTACCGGCACCATCGCAGACTCCATCAACTATTCCGTGGACCAACTGCGCGACCTGGTCGCCACCATCAACCTCACCGCGGGGCAGGTCGCCGGCGCGGTGCAGGACACCCAGGCTACCGCGATGCACCTGGCCCAGGCGTCGGAGCATCAGGCCCAGCAGATTGCCGAAGCGTCTACCGCCATCAACCAGATGGCGCAGTCTATCGACCAGGTATCGGCCAACGCGGCCGAATCCTCGGCGGTGGCTGAGCGTTCGGTGGAGATCGCCAACAAAGGCAACGAGGTGGTGCACAACACCATCCACGGCATGGACAACATTCGCGAACAGATCCAGGACACCGCCAAGCGCATCAAGCGCCTGGGCGAGTCGTCCCAGGAAATTGGCGACATCATCAGCCTGATCGACGACATCGCCGACCAGACCAACATCCTCGCCCTCAACGCCGCGATCCAGGCCAGCATGGCCGGTGACGCCGGGCGCGGCTTTGCGGTGGTGGCCGATGAAGTGCAACGGCTGGCCGAACGCTCCTCGGCGGCCACCCGGCAGATCGAAACCCTGGTACGCACCATCCAGGCCGACACCAACGAAGCGGTGATCTCCATGGAACAGACCACCACCGAAGTGGTGCGCGGCGCGCGCCTGGCCCAGGACGCCGGGGTGGCACTGGAAGAGATCGAAGGCGTGTCCAAAACCCTGGCGGCGCTGATCCAGAGCATTTACAACGCGGCGCAGCAACAGACCTCATCGGCGGGGCAGATTTCCCTGACCATGAACGTGATCCAGCAGATCACCACCCAGACTTCGTCGGGTTCCACCGCCACCGCCGAAAGCATTGGTAACCTGGCGAAGATGGCCAGCCAGTTGCGCAGGTCGGTGTCAGGTTTCACCTTGCCGCCGCCCAAGCAGGTGGACGATTGAAATGCAACCTGAACAACACCACAGTCCAACTGTGGGAGCTGGCTTGCCTGCGATAGCGGTCTGTCAGATACAGATATAGTGCTGACCCAACGCTATCGCAGGCAAGCCAGCTCCCACATTGGATCTCCATTGTTTGTGCGATACCAGCAACTCATGAATTCTAAGCGGAGCAGTTATGGTTGATCGGCACGACTACGTGGCCCTCGAATGGGTCAAGGGCGATATTGCCGAAACCCTGAAGCAGGCCCGGTCGGCCCTGGACGCGTACGTTGAAACCCATGACGACGACGCCCTCAACGAATGCCTGGCCGGTATCCACCAGGTGCATGGCGCGCTGCAAATGGTCGAGTTCTACGGCGCGGCGCTGTTGGCCGAAGAGATCGAGGAACTGGCCCTGGCGCTCCAGGCCGGGCAAGTCGGCCAGCGCGATGAAAGTATCCGCCTGCTGCAACAAGCCCTCGGCCAACTGCCGCTGTACCTCGACCGCGTGCACAGTGCCCGCCGCGACTTGCCGCTGGTGGTGCTGCCGCTGCTCAACGACTTGCGCAGTGCCCGTGGTGAAAGCCTGCTGTCGGAAACCAGCCTGTTCAGCCCGCAACTACTATTGATCGAGCCGTTGCCTGAGCAAGCCCTGGCCCAACGGGCAACGCCGGATCTGCATGAGCAGTTGCGCCAATGGCGCCACCTGCTGCAACAAGCCCTTGCCGGGTTGCTGCGTGAAGACCACGGCCCCAGCAACCTGGAAGACATGGCCCGGGTGTTCGCACGCCTCGAAGCGCTGTGCCAGGGCGCGCCGCTGTTGCCGTTGTGGCAGGTCACCTCGGCGCTGGTCGAAGGCATGCTCACCGGCGTGGTCGCCAACAGCCCGGCGTTGCGCAGCCTGCTCAAGGCCAGCGATAAACAACTCAAGCGCTTGCTGGTTCAAGGCGTCAATGGCATCAACCAGCCGGCGCCGGATGAGTTGCTCAAGAGCCTGCTGTTCTACGTCGCCAAAGTCACCCGGCCGACGCCGCGCATGCAAAGCCTGAAGGAGCGCTACGGCTTGGACGAAGCCTTGCCCGACAGCGCCGTGGTCGATGCTGAACGTGCGCGGCTGGCTGGGCCGGATCGCAATGCCATGGGTTCGGTACTCGGGGCGTTGTGTGAGGAGCTGGTGCGGGTTAAGGAACGCCTGGATCTGTTCGTGCGCAGTGATCGCCAGCACACCCAGGACCTCGACCCGTTGCTGGCGCCGTTACGCCAGATCGCCGATACCCTCGCGGTGCTGGGTTTCGGCCAGCCGCGCAAAGTGATCATCGACCAACTCGCCGTGGTGTTGAGCCTGGTCCAGGGGCAGCGCGAACCCAATGACGCGGTGTTGATGGATGTGGCCGGCGCGTTGCTGTATGTCGAAGCGACGTTGGCGGGGATGATCGGCACCGTCGAACCGCAAAGCCGTGAAGACAGTCGCTTGCCCACCACCGACCTGACCCAGATTCACCAGCTGGTGATTCGCGAGTCGTGCCAGTGCCTGCGCCAAGCCAAGGAGCTGGTGATCGACTGCATCGAGGCCGACTGGGACCGTCAGCGCCTGGAGTCCTTGCCCGAGCTGTTGAGCCAGGTACGCGGTGCCCTGGCGATGATTCCTTTGCCGCGCGCGGCGAGTTTGATGCGCGGTTGCACCGACTACGTCGATGAGCAGTTGATGGTCAATGACGCCGCGCCTTCGGCGGCACAGCTGGGGCATTTCGCCGAGGTGGTCAGCAGCCTGGAGTACTACCTCGAACGCATGCTTCAAGACCCTGACGCGGCGGGCGAAAAAGTGCTGGAACTGGCCACCCAGGGCTTGAATGCACTGGGCTACCTGCCGGCGGAAAAACCCTGGCGCCAGGCCCTGGCCGCGCCCGAGGGGGCACTGTCCGAGGCCGCACCCAGCCAGTCCCAATTCGATGCGCTGGCGAGCCCAACCTCACGTCTCAACCCTCCGGCCTTGCAGCGTCCCGGCAGCTTGTTGCCGCCGCCGGCCGGTGAAGAACCGATTGACGATGAACTGCGCGAAGTCTTCCTGGAAGAAACCGATGAAGTCCTCGACGTGCTGCATCGCTACCTGCCCGACAGCGCGGACAAAACCGCCCAGGGCGAAATGCGCCGCGCCTTCCACACCCTCAAGGGCAGCGGCCGCATGGTGCGCGCCCTGGTGCTGGCCGAGCTGGCCTGGGCCGTGGAGAACCTGCTTAATCGCGTGCTGGAACACAGCGTAGCCCTCGGCCCTGAGGTGCAGCAGGTATTGGATGAGGCCGTGGCCCTGCTGCCGGAGCTGATCGCCGATTTTGCCAGCGACGACCAACGCCAGCGCGATGAGGTCGATGCCTTGGCCGCCCGAGCCCATGCCCTGGCCAGTGGCGCCGTCACGTCGGCCACCGAGCCCCATGACCCGATGCTGCTGGAGATCTTCCGCAACGAAGCCCAAGGCCATCTGGACAGCCTCGAGTACTTCCTGCAACAGGCCGCCGAGCAGATGCCGCTGCAGGTCAGCGATGAACTGCAACGCGCCTTGCACACCCTCAAGGGCAGCGCCTACATGGCCGGCGTATTGCCCATCGCCGAACTGGCGCGCCCGCTGGATCACCTCACCCGTGAGTACAAGGCCCACCGCCTGCCGCTGGGCAAGGACGAAGTGGCGTTGCTACTTGAAGCACAAGGTCTGTTCCAGCGCGGCCTGCGAGACCTGAACACCCATCCCCTGGCGCCGATCAACGGCGCCGCCGACCTGATCAGCCGCACCCAACGCCTGCTGGACCATCAACTCGCCGCCTTGCTCGACGCGCCCACCACCGGCCTGCGCGTCAAGCGTGACCCGCACTTGATCACCAACTTTCTGGCCCAGGGCATGGACATCCTGCTCGACGCCGAAAGCCTGCTGCGTCGCTGGCAGCAACACCCCGGCGACCGTCAGGAACTCACGGCGTTGCTGGACGAGCTGACCACCCTGGGCGAGGGCGCGCACCTTGCCGACCTGCACCCTATCGACGCGTTGTGCGAAGCCTTGCTCGACCTCTATGGCGCGGTGGAAGAAAGCAGCCTGGCGGTCAGCGCACGCTTCTTCCATGAGGCCGAACAGGCCCATGACGCGCTGATCAACATGCTCGACCAGTTGGCCGCCGGCCAGGAAATCAGCCCCGCGCCCGCACGGCTGCAGGCATTGCGCGAGTTGCTGGATGAAGCTTTGGACCCGTCCGCCACGGGCCTGATCAAAAGCGACGGCAGCCGCGCCCTGAGTATTTCCGAGTTGGGCGCGGCCACTGCGCAGCTAGATCACGCAACGGCGATGGACGACGAAATTGTCGAGATCTTCCTTGAAGAGGCCGTAGACATCCTCGACAGCGCCGGCCAGTCGCTCAAGCGCTGGCTGCTGGAACCCGAAAACGCCGCGCCCTTGTCCTCGTTGCAGCGGGACCTGCACACCCTCAAGGGCGGTGCGCGCATGGCCGAAATCGACCCGGTGGGCGACTTGGCCCATGAGCTCGAATGCGTTTATGAGGGGCTGGTGGACCGCCGCTACAGCTATTCCGTGGAGCTGTCCCAGGCACTGATGGCCAGCCATGAGCGCTTGGCCCAACAGTTGGACGAGCTGCAACAGCAGCAACCCTTGAGTGACGGTGCCGAACTGGTCGAAAGGCTACGGGAATTGCGCCAGGCCAGCAGCCCGGCAGCGCCGGCCGCTGTGACGCCAGCCTCGGGTGCCGACCCGGAATTGCTGGATATCTTCCTCGAAGAAGCCGCCGATATCCTCGACAGTTCAGGCAGCGCGTTAGTGCGCTGGCAGGCCGAGCCGGGCAATCGCCAGGAAGTGGAAACCCTGCTGCGTGACCTTCACACCCTCAAAGGCGGCGCACGCATGGTCGAGATCGGGCCAATCGGCGATCTGGCCCATGAGCTGGAATTTCTCTACGAAGGGCTGTCTGCCGGTTTGCTCGCGCCGACCCCTGAGTTGTTCGCTCTGCTGCAAGGCTGCCATGACCGCCTGGCGCAAATGATCGACGCCGTGGCCGAGGGGTTGCCGGTGGGCTCGGTGGATAAACTGATCGAGCGCATCAAGAGCCTGGTGCACCCCAGTGATGAGCCGGTTACACCCGTGACACTGCCGGCGGGCAAGGCCGAAGCGGTCGCCGATCCGGCTGCCGACATGGTGAAAATCTCTGCTGACTTGCTCGATGACCTGGTCAACCTCGCCGGTGAAACCTCGATCTTCCGTGGGCGTATCGAGCAGCAAGTCAAGGATGCGCGCATTGCCTTGAATGAGATGGAAACCACCATCGAGCGCATGCGCGACCAGCTGCGCCGGCTCGACAGCGAAACCCAGGGCCGCCTCCTGAGCCGCCAGCAAGCCGAGGCCGAACGCCTGGGCTACGAAGAATTCGACCCGCTGGAAATGGACCGCCATTCGCAGCTGCAACAGCTGGCCCGTGCGCTGTCCGAATCCGCCTCCGACCTGCTCGACCTCAAGGACACCCTCGAGCGCCGCAACCAGGATGCCCACAACCTGCTGCAGCAACAGGCGCGCATCAACACCGAATTGCAGGAAGGCCTGATGCGCACGCGCATGGTGCCTTTCGAGCGCATGTTGCCACGCCTCAAGCGCATCGTGCGGCAAGTGGCGGGCGAATTAGGCAAAGACGTGGAGTTCATCGTCGGCAATGCCGAAGGCGAGATGGACCGCAATGTGCTGGAGCGCATGGCGGCACCCTTGGAGCATATGCTGCGCAACGCCGTCGACCACGGCCTGGAGTCCCGCGAAGTGCGGCTGGCGGCGGGCAAACCGGAGAAGGGCCGCATCACCCTGGACCTGACCCACGAAGGCGGCGACATCGTCTTCGACATGCGCGACGACGGCGCGGGTGTGCCCCTTGAAGCGGTGCGGCGCAAGGCAATCAAGCGCGGCTTGCTCGCGCCCCATCAAGAGATGAGCGACCGTGACGTGTTGCAGTTCATCCTGCAGCCGGGCTTTTCCACCGCCGAAAAAATCACCCAGATTTCCGGGCGCGGCGTGGGCATGGACGTGGTGCATGAGGAAGTGCGCCAGCTCGGCGGCTCCATGGTGATCGACTCGACGCCGGGCATGGGCGTGCATTTTCGCATTCGCCTGCCGTTTACCGTGTCGGTCAATCGTGCGCTGATGGTGCACTGCGCGGACGACCAATACGCGATCCCGCTCAACACCATCGAAGGCCTGGTGCGCGTGCTGCCCCACGAATTGGCCGGGCACTACCAGCAAGACCCGCCGCACTATGAATACGCCGGCCAGCGCTACGAGTTGTTCTACTTAGGCGACCTGCTGCACACCGCCAGCCGCCCGAAACTGCTGGGCCAATACCAGCCGGTGCCGGTGCTGCTGGTGCACTGCAATGAGCGCCGCGTGGCGGTGCATGTGGATGCCATGGCCGGTACCCGCGAGATTGTGGTCAAGGGCTTGGGGCCGCAGTTCTCCGGGGTGCAGGGCGTGACCGGCGCGACCATCCTGGGCGACGGCCATGTGGTGCTGATCATCGACCTGCTGGCGCACATCCGCGCCCGGCAACCGGCCTTGCCGGCCCAGGCGGTGGATGCGCCGCTGATCCTCAACGACCCGCTGAAAAAACGCCCGCTGCTGGTACTGGTGGTGGACGACTCGGTCACCGTACGCAAAGTCACCAGCCGCCTGCTGGAGCGCAACGGCATGAACGTGCTCACCGCCAAGGACGGGATCGACGCCCTTGCCATCCTGGAAGAACACACCCCGGACTTGATGCTGCTCGACATCGAAATGCCGCGCATGGACGGCTTCGAAGTAGCCATTCAGATACGCAACGACCCACGCCTGATGCGCTTGCCGATTATCATGATCACCTCACGCACCGGCCAGAAACACCGCGACCGCGCCATGGCCATTGGCGTCAACGACTACCTCGGCAAGCCGTACCAAGAGTCGGTGCTGCTGGAAAGCATTGCCTACTGGAGCAAGTCCCATGCTTGAGCACCGCACCAGCCAACTCACCGGCCTGCTGCTGCCCCTGGCCGACCGCCACCTGGTGCTGCCCAACGTTGCCGTGGCCGAGCTGATCGACTTCCAGCGCGGCGAACCGGCCAGCGATGCACCGCCGTGGTACCTGCGGCAGGTTACGTGGCGCGATCGGCAGATTCCGTTGATCAGCTTTGAAGCGGCCTGCGGAGAAGCCAGCATGACGGGTGAACGCTCACGCATCGTGGTGTTGAACGCACTGGGCGGGCGACCGACGTTGAAGTTCATTGCCCTGGTGATCCAGGGCATTCCGCGCTCGTACAAGCTCGATAGCGAATTGAGCTACGTGGACGTGCCCCTGTGCCCGCTGGAACTGGCGGCGGTGCAGGTAGGCGAGCAGGTGGCGAAGGTGCCGGATTTGATGGGGCTTGAAGCGCTGCTGGTAGAGTCCGGCCTGGCCTGATCCTGAGCCCTATGAAGATCTACCGTGGGAGCTGGCTTGCCTGCGATAGCGGCCTGTCAGTCAACATCTCAGTAGCTGACCTACCGCTATCGCAGGCAAGCCAGCTCCCACGCTGAGCAGCGCTCATCTTCATGTCTCAATCAATCCACGCAGAGCTTGCAAATAATCGGCGATATGTCGGAATAGGGTGGAGTTGCTGTAGGCGAGTTCTGAATTGGGAATAGGCGGGTTTTCAGGTCGCAGTGGAGTGGCTAGTTTCTGCACTCCTCACTGCCAGCAAGGACTCGCAAATGGCCGTACCGTTAATGCCGCCCGGTGTTTCAATTCTTGAAAACATGGCGATATCCAACTGCAAGCGCATTCATCTCAAGCCCGGCTCGGCATTCGCCTATTCCTGGTTTTACTCCCAGGTCCGTGCGGCCGGCCCTTGGAACTACAAGAAGCAGGGGCGTCAGTACGAAGCTTTTGGTAACTTCAATTACGGTGCCACAGGCACGGTGCTGGGCATTCCCGAAAATGTGTTGCTGCGAGCCGCCGGTGTGGCTCAAACCGTCGCCAGAACGACTCGTCCGGATTTTGGATCATGGTGGGGCGGTGAGCCTTTTGGTGATGACCCACGGGATCAATATTGGATAAGAAGAGGTATCGAATATGCCATTTCGCAAGGCCACTAAGCACCTCATACCTGTTCTGCGTAATTGCCTGCTTGTGATCTGCCTGCTCTATATCGGCGGCAGTTGGGTCCTGTCGCCCGGAACACCGGACCTGGATGAAGTGGTGTTGAAGCATTCCCTGGGCAACGGTATGTCGATCTATGGTGCGCGAGATGGCCAAGGTGGCGCGACGGTGGGGTTTTCCTACAGGTACTACGTGCATAAGGATTTGGGAAGTGATCAGGAAATACTCAGCGCATTAGTGTCTGCACCTCCTTTTCTCAAAACAAAAGAGCCGGATGTTCAAGTCAATAATGAGGGGGGGGCCCTGCATCTGGTTATTCAGGGAGAAGTGTATGAGTACCACAGTTATGCGCTGGAGGGCCTGGGGAAGGTCAGGGTGATGATGGTGTTGTGAGGAGCTAGCGTTCAGATTTTTCCTGCAAGATGTCGGGCTGTGCATGAACTTGTTGTGATTGATCATCGCGCCTAGTCTTCGCTCCGTCATCGCAAAAAACGGTGACACGGACGTGCAAGTCCGGTTACATGTCGGCGCACCAACGCCCATAGCCATTCGACGGGCGTTTTTTATGCCTGCTGTACTCGTTATGGCGGCTGTGCGTGGGAGATTCTTCGGAGTCTGCCGGGGTCCGATATGCCCGGTCTTGCACACCTGCGTACAGCTGCCACCTTCATTCGCGTGCAAGCGGAGAGAGGGCAGCCTCCATCACATATCGGAGCTGTAAATCATGGTCAAACCTACGCCCAATCCACCGCTCTTCACCGTAAACCCCCACCAAGACACCGAAACCCTGCTGGTCAATGCCAGCGAAACCCTGTCCTCGCTCAATGCGCTCACCTGCAACCTGGCCTTCGACTTGGACACTTCCCAGCGCGCCATCATGCTGGGAATTCAGCAAATGGCCGAGCTGGGTCAGTTGTTGGTCGATAGAGCGCTGGAGCAAATCAGCCCATCGCCAGCAACTTGAAACGGTCCCAAAAAGGGACTGATCATTCCCTCTTTGGGACCGCTATCTAACCAACACCACCGACCCATGTGGGAGCTGGCTTGCCTGCGGCCATAGGTATCTACACAACTTTGTGGG